>CBRAFJ010000008.1:0-16395 GCA_967755195.1 uncultured bacterium
CTGAGTGAGGAAAACTACTACTTTAAACTCAGCGAGTTTGGCCCGCGCATCCGCGAGGCTATCGATAGCCACAAGTTCGAAATATTGCCAGAGTTCCGCAAAAAAGAAATCCTAAATCTGATCGACGGTGGTCTGCAGGATATCAGTATTTCGCGTCCGAAAAAGAGCCTTAGCTGGGGCGTGCCGGTGCCCGGTGACGACAGCCAGGTCATGTATGTTTGGATAGATGCGCTGAGCAACTACATAACCGTTCTAGGTTATCCGGACAACGAGACTTGGAAAGAGTATTGGCCAGCCGACTTGCAGATCATCGGCAAAGATATATTGCGTTTTCACGCTGCTATTTGGCCGGCTATGCTGATAGCCCTCGACCTACCGCTACCGAAAAAACTGTTGGCTCATGGTCATATAAATGTCGGCGGTGCCAAAATGAGTAAAAGCGTTGGCAATGTCGTTGACCCTATGGAAATCATCGAAGGCTACGGACTAGACGCTTTCCGCTACTACTTCTCACGCCACATACCGACGCTCGACGACGGTGACTTTACTTGGGAAAAGTTCGAAACTGCCTACAACAACGAACTGGCTAACGAGCTAGGCAACCTGGTGTCGCGCGTTGCAAACATGGTAACACGTTATCAGGCTGGTGTTGTTGGCGATGCTATCCAGGCCGAACACGACAGTCAGCTATATCACGACGCTATCGCTCGCAGCGAGTTCAACCGTGCCATGGACGAGCTCTGGCTAATGGTTCGTTCGCTAAACCAGTACATAGAAGAAGTTAAACCTTGGGCGGTTGCTAAAAGCCGCGAGACCGACAGTGAAGCCGAAGCTCACCTGAGTGAAATATTGGCGCACTGTGTTGGTACGTTAAACCAGATAGCCGATCTACTAGTACCGTTTCTACCAGGTACCGCAAAGGCTATAAAAGCCATGTTCGAGGGTGGTGTAGTTCGCGAAACAGAAGCTGGCGTGCTATTTCCAAAGCGCTACAATCATACAACCGATCCGCGTACCGCCAGCGTTAAACCCGCAGGCTAGTCATGAATTTTACCGACACTCATTGTCACATACACGAAGAAAGCTACCTAGAGAGTGAGCAAGCCTTGTTGCGGGCTCATGGTGCCGGTATAAAGCGATTGGTATGTGTCGGGACTGATGAAAAAAGCTCACTTCAGGCTGTCGAGTTTGCCGCCCGTCATGACAACGTTTGGGCATCGGTTGGCCTGCATCCACACGACGCTACAAGTGGTATGGCGGCTATAAATGAGCTAGAAAAGCTACTAAAAGCCGATAAAAAAGGCAAAATAGTCGCGATCGGCGAGTGTGGCCTGGACTATTTTTATGACAATTCACCTCGAGAAAAACAGATACCGATGCTAGAAGCGCAACTAGAGTTGGCCGTTAGGTATGACAAGCCAGTTATTTTTCATGTTCGCGAGGCTTTCGATGACTTTTGGCCGATTTTCGACCGCTTTGAAGGCCTTAGAGGCGTTTTACACAGTTTTACTGACGATATGTCAAATATGGAACGTGGAACATCCAAAGGGCTCTACGGTGGTGTAAACGGCATATCGACGTTTACGAAGGACGAAAAACAAAAGCAAATGTTCGCTAGCATCCCACGGGACAGAGTGCTGCTGGAAACGGATGCACCGTTCTTGACTCCTACGCCACTTCGTGGTAGGGTAAATGAGCCAGCATTCATAACGCACATTGCGCAACATTTAGCGAATCTCCAGGCTATCAATCTCGAGGAGCTCTCGCGCGCAACTGAGCGGAATGCGACAAAACTCTTTTTCTCAAACTAACAACTAACCGCCAAAAAACACTACATATTCAACTATTGTTGAGAGGTTTTTGCCGATGTCGGAGACACCTACTGCTCCTGCTCTGGAAACTCAGAGTACCTACAGGCTACCAAGCCGAGAACGCCCAGCTGAACTTCACGAAGTGTACCAAGCGTACACAAATTACGAGACTGAAGTCAGCGATCCTAACAATCTAAATATATATAGCGACGACCTGATGGACGGTGGCTATGTCGACCAGATGGTGGAAGACAGCCGTGCCGAGGCCAAAGAGGCTGCCAAAAGCCCGACTCAGGAACTAGAAGAAGCTCTGGCGAACACGCCGGAAAGCGCACTGCCTAGCTATATCGAAACCCACGGTGTCTTTATAGTGCAGAAACGACGTGAGCAGGCTAAATATACACTAGCCGCCTAGGAGTAAATATGAGTCAACTACTACAAAAAGCTCTCTCACTACTAACCGGATCACCAGTAGATGAAAAACGCCCGCTAAAGGGACTTTCCGAGCGCGACCTGATAGAGCTCGAAGCCGAAATGGGCGGTCAGCTCTTTGGGCCAATACCAGCCGGCCATCGTCGTGAATTTTTCTGCCTAGACGCACACACCTGGGTCTGGCACGAAGAATGGGTTGACGAAAACGGCAACCGTCAGGTGACCAGTACTCGCTACGAAATACACCAAAACGGTGTTTTGAAGGCTCAGAACGGTTCTGTCTACAAATTTATCGAAGGCGACGAGCTGCGCAACCTAGCGTTATCAGTTCGTTTGTACTATGAAGCTGTTATGCGCGGTATCTATAAATCTGACCCACTAACTGGTCAGCCACTGAGTCGTGAGGCAACTGCTACAATATAAGTAGATGAGCATGCCGATTTATCTCGATTACGCTGCCGCAACCCCGCTCGACGAGCGGGTGTTTGTTGCTATGCAGCCATATTTTTCGGAAAAGTTTTATAACCCGTCTGCAGCATATATGGCGGCGCGCGAAGTTCGGGTTGCCGTAGACGATGCACGTCATCGTCTAGCGATGGTTATTGGTGGCAAGCGTGACGAAGTGGTTTTGACTGCTGGTGCGACTGAGTCGGTTAACCTGGCTTTTCGTGGCTTGCTAGAGTCGGGTGATCACGTGGTTGTCGGTGCGACAGAGCACCAAGCAGTACGTGGTGCGGCGGGGTCTTTTGATTTTTCAGTAGCTGTGTCTGACGAGAGGGGCATCGTGGCCCCCGAAGAAGTCGAGCGTGTCATAACAGATCAAACAAAACTGGTCAGTATAACTGCTGCTGACAGCGAACTGGGCGTTATACAGTCACTTAGTAAAATCGCCGAGGTGGTGGAAAAAGTTCGTCACGACCGTCGTGAGCGCGGTGTCCAGACGCCTATCTATCTACATTCAGACGCTAGTCAGGCGGCTGGCGTGCTAGACCTACACGTTTCGCGTTTGGGCGTCGACCTACTGACACTAAATGCCGCTAAATGTTACGGTCCAAAACAAGTCGGTCTGCTGTGGGTTGCTTCGCACGTGCAGCTGCAACCACTAATACTAGGTGGCGGCCAAGAGCGCGGTCTGCGTTCTGGTACTGAAAACGTTGCAGGTATCATTGGGTTTGCCATGGCCCTAGAACTGGCCGAAAAATCACGCAAATCTAACATCGAGCACCTGCGCAGTCTACGCGACCGTCTACAAGACAAGCTAACCGAGTCACTGCCAAGCCTAGTTGTAAACGGATCACAGAAAAAACGATTGCCTGGACACCTGAACGTAAGCCTTGACGGCCTGGACGCCGAACGTGTTGTTTTCCATCTAGATATGAACGGTGTTATGGCGGCGACTGGTGCGGCTTGTGCAGCCAACAAAGGTACGCGCTCGACAGTGCTGACAGCTGTTGGTATGAGCGACACATTGGCTGACGGCAGCTTGCGGTTCAGTTTGGGGCGTCAGACCACGGAGGGCGAGATCGACCGGGCGGCCGAGCTGATAATAGAAGCGATCCAGCTGGAGTCGAAGCTATGATAAAGTACATAGCCTTGGTTTTTGTTGCTTTTATAGTCCTGTTTATCGCTGGTATTTCTGTCTATTTGAGTCCTGATAACATGCGTTCGTGTGAACAGCCGGAACCGGTTGGTCAGTGTTCTAGCGCTGACGCCATAGTCGCTGTTAGCGGTGGTGATACGAATGCCCGTGTCGATCAGGCCATAGCGCTATATCAGGCTGGCTGGGCGCCAAAACTTATTTTCTCAGGTGCTGCTGCCGACCCGGATAGCCCAAGTAACGCCGCGTCGATGCAGCGTCGTGCTGTCGAGGCCGGTGTTCCCAGAAGTGCCGTTATCATCGAAGAATTTTCGCGGACTACCCAGGAAAATGCCGAAAACACTGCCGCATTTATCGCCGATCAGTCCATATCACGCATCATTTTAGTTACCTCGGCTTATCACCAGCGTCGTGCGCTGTTAGAATTTCACGCCATTCTCGGTCCTGAAGTGACCATACTAAATCACCCCGTACCAACCGACAAACAATGGGCTGGTGTTTGGTGGTGGACGACGCCGCGCGGTTGGTGGCTAGCTGGTGGTGAGTTGATAAAAATAATCTTGTTTTATGCCATCCCTGGTGATGAATTTGTCCCAGGAGCAAACCAATGAGTCTAGTCTATGTTGGTATGAGCGGTGGCGTAGATAGCTCGTTGACAGCAGCGCTACTGAAAGAGCAGGGACACGATGTCGTTGGTGTTTACATGAAAAACTGGACCCAGGACTTGCCTGGTATGCGCTGCCCATGGGCGGATGATTTGGCCGATGCCAAACGTGTTGCAGTACAGTTGGGAATTCCGTTCAAAGTTTATGATTTTGAAAAAGAGTACAAGCACAAAGTCGTCGACTACATGATCGCTGAATACCAAGCCGGACGAACACCAAACCCAGACATCATGTGCAACCAGGAGATAAAGTTCAAACTTTTCCTGGAAACCGCACTAGAAGACGGCGCTGAGATGATAGCGACCGGTCACTACGCACGCGTGCGAGACGGGCAGTTGCTGCGCGCCGAGGATGACAATAAAGACCAGACGTATTTCCTGAACCGCGTTACGCACGACGCACTACTAAAAACGCTATTTCCACTAGGTGAATACACCAAACCAGAGGTGCGCAAAATGGCCGAAGAGCGCGGACTGGTGACAGCTGGAAAACGTGACAGCCAGGGTATTTGTTTTGTTGGTTCTGTTGGTATAAAAGACTTTTTGTCACAGTACGTTTCGACAAAACCGGGCAAAGTTGTCGAAAAGGAAACCGGTGCAGCGCTAGGCGATCACGACGGGGCGATTTTCTACACACTAGGCCAGCGCCACGGCTTAGATTTAGGCGGTGGATTGCCGTACTATGTTGTCGGCAAAGATATGGATAAAAACGAAGTTTACGTTAGTCGGAACTTGGGTGATGATTCTATGTGGCGTAAAGAACTGGACTTGAAGAACCTACACTGGATAGATGAAGCGCCGAGCGATGACACCAAAGTCCAAGTTCGTTTGCGCCATCGTGGCGCTCTGCTCCCTGCAACTGTCCGTGACAACCAACTGTTTTTAGATGAGCCAGAGCGTGCCGTTGCAGCTGGCCAGTCGGCTGTAATTTATCGTGACCAAGAAGTGCTTGGTGGTGCCATCGTAGCCTAAATCTACATCTGTTATACTGTTACAGATATGAACGCCCAAGAAATCCGAAACGCTTACCTGAAATTTTACGAAGACCGTGGTCACAAAGTCGTGGCGCGGGCGCCGCTAGTTTTGACCGGTGACCCAACAACGCTATTTACAGGCTCTGGTATGCAGCCGATGATCCCGTACCTACTGGGCGAACCACACCCAGACGGCAAACGTATAGCTGACAGTCAGACGTGTTTGCGTGCACAGGATATCGAAGATATAGGCGATAACCGCCACACGACATTCTTCGAGATGCTCGGCAACTGGAGTATGGGCGACTACTTTAAGCAGCAGCAGATAGAGTGGATAGCTGAGTTTCTGTTCGACGTCGTCGGGCTCGACCCGCACAAAGTCTACGTTTCGTGCTATATGGGTAGTGAAAAATATGGAATCCCTCGTGACGAACAGGCCATAGAACTGTGGACGAAAGTATTCGCAGACCGCGGCATAGAGGCCAAAGTTGTCGAACTAGGTTCGGCTGAAAACGGTGACAAACTGGGTATGCAGGGCGGCCGGATATTCCTATACGACGGCAAAGAAAACTGGTGGAGCCGCAACGGCAACGAAGAAAACACCCCAGTTGGTGATCCGTGTGGACCAGACAGTGAGATGTTCTACGACTTCGGTGAGTCGGCACATGACCCGAGCTACGGTGAACCACACCCAGCCAGCGACTCCGGTCGTTTTATGGAGATTGGCAACAATGTCTTTATGGCCTACAAAAAAGTCTCTGACGGTGTTTTTGAACCGCTAGAAAAACCTAACATCGACCACGGTTCTGGTCTAGAACGCATCGCAGCGGCAAAACTAAATGACCCAGACGTGTTCAAGATCAGCCTGATGTGGCCAATCATCGAAAAGCTTGAGAGTCTGAGTAGCAAGAAATACGACAGCCACACGAACTCTATGCGTGTTATCGCTGACCACTTGCGTGCGGCAACTTTCCTAGCAGTCGACGGCTGTGTCCCGAGCAACAAAGAGCAGGGTTACGTTATGCGTCGCCTGATTCGTCGTGCAGTTCGTTTTGCATTTGACCTGGGTATTGAGCAGAACTTCCTAGAAGCCATCGTTCCTGTTATCGCTGACCTGTATCACGCTGATTTTCCAGAAGTGGCTGAAAAACGTGATGAAATTGTCGCTGTGTTGATAAAAGAAGAAAAGGCCTTTCGCCAGACTTTGCGTAAAGGTTTGAAACAGCTAGAAAAGGCTGCCGAAAACGGTCTCACCGGTGAAGAGCTGTTTACTCTATATGATACCTATGGCTTCCCAGTAGAACTGTCGACCGAAGAAGCTTTCAGGCGAGGCGTGAAACTCTCAAGTAACTGGCGTGCCGAGTTTGACGCAAAGATGGCCGAGCAACGCGCTCGTTCACAGACTGCCGCCAAAGGTGTTTTCAAAGGCGGCCTTGGCGGACAAGATCTGATCCACAAAAAATACCACACCGCCACTCACCTGATGTACCAGGCTCTGCGCGATGTTTTGGGTGATCACGTAATCCAGCACGGCTCTAACATTACCGAAGAACGCCTGCGTTTTGACTTTAGTCACGACGAAAAAATGACTCCGGAACAAATTAGTCAAGTCGAAGACATCGTAAATGAACAGATACAAAACGACCTGAAAGTCAGTTTTGCTGAATACCCAACTGACGTTGCGCGCGGTGAGATGGGTGCGCTCGGGGCCTTCGGTGACCGCTATGGCGACACTGTAAAAGTCTACAAAATGATCGCCAAGGATGCTGACAAACCGTTTAGCTTCGAGATCTGTGGTGGTCCACACGTCGACCACACTCTGCAACTAGCTGAGGGTGGCAAACGGTTCAAGATTCTAAAAGAAGAGTCATCGAGCGCCGGAATACGTCGCATCAAAGCTGTTTTGCGGTAACTATTTGTACCATAAGCGACATGCTATAATCAGAGCAAATGATACTCGACAAAATCAAGGATAAGTTGCCACGCAAAGGCGACGGCACTCGCGAAGATTTACTGGTTGGACTCGACATAGGTACCGAGTTCGTAAAGGCACTTATTGCCCGTGTCGAAGGCGACACGCTAGAGATCATAGGTGTTGGCCGTGCGCGCCAGGACCTCAGTGATATGCACGGCGGGGCTATAGCTGACATTGGCGGCGTGGTTCGTAACTGCGAGGACGCATTGTCTCAGGCCGAACAACAGGCCGGCGCTCAGGGTAAACGTGCAGTTATCGGTATCGCTGGCGAGCTGGTCAAAGGCTTTACCAGTACTATTCGTTACAAACGACCGCAGCCAGACCGTGCACTAGATATAAACGAGATGGAATTCATCATCGAAAAAGTCCAGGAACGCGCCCAAGGAAAAGCTCAGACCCAGATAGCCAACGAAACAGGTAACGCTGATGTCGAGGTTAAACTAGTTAACTCGGCGATAGTTTCGATACATATAGATGGTTATAAGGTGTCGAACCCGATAGGTTTCCAGGGCAAAGACGTCGCCATACAGATATACACTGCCTTTGCACCGATGGTACACATTGGGGCACTAGAACGTGCCGCTGGCGAGCTGGACCTAGACCTCGTAGCTGTAGCTGCTGAACCTTTTGCTGTTTCGCGCAGCGTCCTAGGAACGGATGCTAGTAGCAACTTTACGGCGATCCTGACTGACGTTGGTGGTGGTACGACCGACATTGCTGTTGTGAACGACGGTGGCGTCGAGGGTACAAAGATGTTCGGTATCGGCGGCCGCAGCTTTACCCGCACTATTGCAGCAGATATGGAACTTAGCTACGAAGACGCTGAAAAACTGAAAGTTAACGTCGACGACGAAAAACTAAAGGCGACAGTTGCGAAGCAAGTCAACGATTCTATAGACAAAACGCTAGAGGTCTGGCTAGGCGGCGTCGAACTGGCGCTGAGCGAGTTCGACTCGGTTGACCATCTACCAAACCGCATCCTTCTCTGTGGTGGTGGGTCTAGCCTGACGAAACTAGTCGAGGCTCTGAAAACCGAGCATTGGTACAAGGACTTACCGTTTACAAAGCGCCCGTCAGTCCAACATATCAGTCCTAGCGACGTCGTCGGTATCAGTGACAAAACAGGTTCTGAACTAGACCACACATTCATAACCGCGATGGGACTTCTCAGGGTTGGTTATGATACCATAGTTGGTAGTACAGACGCCGATAGCGTCAAAGAAAAACTAAATCGAATTCTAAGAGTATAGATCCATGGCAACCGGAAATGCTGACCCTAAAAAAGACGTTATTTATGTCGATATTGAAGACGACATCACCTCTGTTATTGAGAAAGTAAAAACTGCAAAATCGACCATCGTTGCATTAGTGCCACCAAAACGTATTGGCGTTCTGCAGAGCGTTGTAAACCTAAAGCTTTTGGTGCGAGCTGCTGCCAGCACCAAAAAGCGCGTCGTTCTTATCACTAACGATCAGGCATTGACCGGTCTAGCGGCTAGTTTGCAGGTTCCGGTGGCAAAAAACTTGCAGTCACGCCCAGAGGTTCCAGAGACGAACGCGGCAGATGATGCCGTTGATGACGTTATTAATGGTGAAGATCTGCCGGTGGGTGATCACGCCAAACAGTCTGATGACACTATGGAAATAAATATGCCTAAACCAAGCACGGGTCCCGGTGCAGATCCGGTCAGTGCGCCGTTTGCTGCCAAGGCTGCCAGCAAGGCTCCGCGCAAAGGCTCGGCTATACCTGATTTCGACAAATTCCGAAAAAAGATCTTTATCTTCGGTGGGCTAGGTGTTCTACTGATCGCTTTTCTGGTCTGGGCTATTTTCTTTGCAGCCCGGGCTACTGTTTCTATAGCTGCTAGTACTAATGTCGTGAACATCAACAAAATGCTCCAGCTGCGTCCAGACGCCAAGCTCGATGCCGGCCAAGCAATTGCGCCAGCCGACGTAAAGCAAGTGAAACGCTCTAGCTCAGTCGACTTTACAGCTACGGGTCAGAAAAATATCGGTACAAAGGCTACCGGAACAATCAAGTTTACAAACTCACAAGACGAAACTAGTGCCTCTATTCCTGCTGGCACACAAGTTGTGTCGAGCTCCGGACTAGCTTTTGTTACTGATGCAGCTGTCACTGTGTCGGCTCCTACATACGGTCCACCATCATCATGTGGACCCGACCTCCGTTGTGAGGGTACGGCAACTGTTGGTGTAACAGCAGCTGGACCTGGCGAGAAATATAACGGCGCAAGTGGTTCAGCTAGCGGTGGTTTTGATGGTGCATCAGGTAGCTTCTCTGGCTCGACTTCTGGTGGTACCGACAAAAACATCACTGTAGTTTCTCAGGAAGACGTCGACAAAGCTAAAGACCAGCTAAAATCTCAGGACAGCAACAAGGTCAAAGAAGAGTTGAAAAAACAGTTCAGTAAAGACGTAGTTGTTGTTAGCGAAAGCTTCCTGGTTGAACCAGGCGAGCCAGCCAGTAGCCCAGCTCTTGGTGCCGAGGCTTCTGGCGGCAAGGCCAAACTGACTGCTGAAACCACCTACACGCTAGTAGGCCTGAAGCGCTCAGATCTACGAGCAATATTTGACGCCTACACAAAAACTCAGATAACTGGCGAAAAGAACCAAAAAATCTACGAAAGTGGCGATACATCGACATCGTTTACCGAGTTCACTAAAAACGAAGCTGGCTTTGCAGTCAGAGCTCGTGCCGAAGCCCAGGTTGGTCCAAACATCGACGATCGCGCACTGGCTAAGCAACTAGTAGGCAAACGTGCCGGAGAGATTCAGCAGCAAATAGAAACTATCCAGGGTGTTGAAGACGTTGAAGTCAAACTGTCACCGTTCTGGGTAACCAAGGCTCCGGGAACGCCAGAAAAGATAACCATCAAATTCGTCGTCAAGCATGACTAATGGCGGCCAAAAACACACTTTTTTAGCGCTCGATATCGGTGAAAAGAGGATCGGTGTCGCCCAAGCAGACAGTGAGGTCCGCATAGCTTTTCCGCTGTCGACCGTAGAGGTTGACGGCATGGAGCTAGGTCGACTGCGTGAGATAGTTAACGAAGTCCAGCCATCCGCCCTAGTCGTTGGTTATCCGCGCAACAGCCACGGGGAACCAACCGCGCAGACCAAAGAGGTTGAACGAGTTGCCAGTACTTTACGTGTACTGCAAGTGCCGGTAGTATTTCAGGACGAGTCTTTGACGTCTGTTCTTGCCGAGGACTATCTGAAAAAGAATAAAAAGCGCTACTCGAAAGGCGACATAGACGCCCACGCTGCTGCTATCATACTAGGTGACTACCTGGAGGAGACTTATGGATATTAAACCTGCACCCCGCCGCCCAAAGCCGCCTGTTGTTCCGCGCATAGACTCACTTAGACGACCACCTGCCCCCGTCGCTCCGGTGCCGCCAAAACCTGCCATCAAACAGCCAGCACCAGATGAGCTACCGATAGCGGTAGGCATGCCTACGAAAAAGCCAAAGCGCAAAATGCCTTTATGGGCGTGGATAGTTACCGTCCTTTTGACACTTCTAGTTGCCGCAAGCGTAGCTGCAGGTCTTTGGTATAACTGGGCAACCGGCGCACCGTCAAGTAGCGGTGACAAAGTTCGCGTAGTTGTCGAAAAAGGCCAGACGGCAACCGACATATCTAACACACTATATGATCACGAGCTTATCCGTAGTCGGCTAGCGTTCAACCTCTACACACAACTAAGTGGAACACGCGACGACCTGCAGGCGGGTGGCTATGTGCTCTCGCCAGACCAAAGTGTGTCAAGTATTGTGGAACATATGACTAGTGGTAAAACCGACGAATTTAGCCTGACTATTGCGCCAGGGCTCACTATGAATGAGCTTCGGGAAGCGTTCAAAAAGTACGGCTATAGCGATGCTGAAATCACTAAGGCGTTTAATGCCAAATATGACCACCCGTTGTTAGCGGGCCGTCCGGCTGGCTCGAGCCTTGAGGGCTACATATACCCAGAGACATACAACGTCGGAGCTAACCAGTCGTTAGATATTTTAATAGAGCGAAGTTTCGACCAGTTTTATAAAGTTTTGCAGGAAAAAGGCCTAGTTGCAGCCTTTGCGGCGCGCGGTCTGAGTGTACATCAGGCAGCAACTATGGCCTCAGTCATTCAAAAAGAAGTTTCCGATCCTGTTGACCAAAAGCAAGTTGCCCAAGTTTTCTTTGCCCGTCTGGCCCAAAACATGCCGCTGCAGTCCGATCCAACGTTTATTTATCCAGCACGGATGGCTGGGGATGAGCCAACTGTTAACTATGATTCGCCATATAACACTTACAAACACACTGGGCTACCACCTGGACCTATAGCCAACTTTAACCCTAGCGCCTTAGAAGCAGTTGCGGCACCTGCTGCGGGAGATTTTCTGTATTTCGTTGCCGACAGCCAGGGCATGACACATTTTTCACGCACAGTCGAGGAACACGAAGCCAAAGTCCAGCAGTTCTGCACCGAGCATTGTAACGATTTTGGAAACTAGAACACAAATTGACACTTTTTTCAATAGCTAGTATACTAGTTCTGTATACGATTGTTTCGCTAAATTGACCTCTGTTATCTTCGGGTGGTCGGGTTGGGAGAGCGCGACAATTGCATGCCTATCCGGAGTGTCACTAAATCACCTCGGTAGTCGTGCCTAGCGATAGCGCACACGGAGAACCACCATAGCTAATCCACAACCGGTCACTGCCAGCTCTAGCGGGCGACGCAAACGCACTAACGTGCTGACGCGTGCTAGTTCTATAATGACCTACGTTGAATCTCTGACTCTTATCGCGAGTCTCGTATCTGTCGGTTATCAGTCACCTGTTGAAAAACAGGTTGCTGCCCGAACTTCTGAGGGCAATGTTCTAAAAGTTGAAGATCCGTCTGTTGACCAACGTGTCGCTGCTGACCTAGCGGCTGCTACGGCTGAAACTGCTGGGCTTGCCGTTGCGTCAAATGTTTCCAACCTGTCTATTTCATTGTCTGCCAAAGCTGAACTAGCCCAGGCCGATAGTAGTGTACTGACAAAACCACAGATTGTTCAGCTGTCTGACCTACGAGGTATCTCTAGCTACGTAACTGTTGCTGGCGACACTGCGCAGTCAGTGGCTGATAAGTTTGGCGTCACTGCTGACACCGTAAAATGGGCCAACAACCTGACTGGCGATGCTCTGTCTGTCGGACTGACTTTGCGCATACCAAACGTTAACGGTGTGCTCTATACAGTTCGTCAGGGTGACTCTGTCGACAGCATTGCTCAGCGTTACAGTGCCAACCGTGATCGCATAATTAGCTATAACGACCTAGAGATCAGCGGCGTTAGTCCTGGTCAGCAGATAGTTATACCTGGCGGTATTTTGCCAGCAGGCGAGCGTCCTGGTGCGGCTCGACCAACCTATAGTGGTGGTTCTGGCTCTTATAACAACGCTGCTGTTGCCGGTAACCGCTACGACTACGGCTACTGTACTTGGTACGCTTATAACCGTCGCGCCCAACTGGGCATGCCGGTAGGTAGCTTCTGGGGTAATGCTAGTACCTGGGATGACTATGCTCGTGGTAGCGGCTATCTAGTGAACGGTACACCATCTGTCGGAGCTGTCCTTCAGAATAGCTGGCAGGCTGGTGGTTATGGCCACGTGGCTGTTGTTGAGAGCGTCTACGCTGACGGTAGTATCCTGGTTTCAGAGATGAACTACGCTGGCTGGAATGTGAAGTCGAACCGTACGATTTCTGCCAGTGAAGCATCCAGCTACAACTACATTCATTAGTCTCTTTACATCACCCCTGTTATAATGTTGTTTAATGTTTGTTGATAGTGCAACTGTTTTTATAACTGCTGGACGCGGTGGTGATGGCCGCGTCAGTTTTCGTCATGAAAAATACGTCGACAAGGGCGGCCCAGACGGTGGTGATGGCGGACGCGGTGGTGACGTCGTGTTTATGGCCGACGAAAACGTCAACACTCTAGTTGACTTTCGCATAAAACGCGAACTATCTGCTGGCGCAGGTGAACCAGGTGGCGAGCGCAAAAAACACGGCAGAAGTGGCAAGGACGTTATCATAAAAGTTCCGGTCGGAACACAGATATTTAACGGCGACGAAATGCTAGCCGACCTGACAGTTTCTGGTCAGAAGATTGTCGCCGCAAAGGGTGGCGATGGCGGCTTTGGCAACGCTCACTTCAAAAGCTCTACCAGGCAGACTCCGCGTGTTGCCGAACTGGGTGAAAAGGGCGCGACTTTTGAGGCTCGTCTAGAACTGAAACTTATCGCTGACGTCGGTTTAGTAGGCTTTCCAAACGCTGGAAAATCAACATTTCTAAGTGTTGTCAGCAATGCTCGTCCAGAGATAGCCGACTATGCATTTACAACTCTGACTCCTAACCTAGGTGTTGCTGATATCGACGACACCAGTCTGCTCATTGCTGATATCCCGGGACTTATCGAGGGGGCCAGTGAGGGCAAGGGGTTAGGTGATGCTTTTTTGCGCCACATAGAGCGTACAGCGGTCATACTGCACCTGATAGACGCATATAGTGACGACCCAGGTGCGTCATACCTAACTATTCGGCGTGAGCTAGAAAACTACAGCAAAACTCTGACCGAGCTGCCCGAGGTTATCGTACTGAGTAAGACTGACGGTCTGGATGCGGATATCATAGAGCATCAGGTTGATATTGTTCGCAAGGTCGCGCCAAAGGACTCACAAGTTCTCACGATGTCATCAACCGCCCACCAGGGAACTACCGAAGTCCTACGCGCGCTAAGCGCCAAAGTTGCTGACGTGCGCGCTGCTCAGGCCGCACTTGCCGAGGAGACCGAAGAGTTAGATGATGAAACTCATATCACGCTTAGTGATCGTCAGCTAGAAGACGCCTGGAAGGTTCGTGTCGAAGAAGGTGCCTACGTAGTCACAGGTCAAAAGATAGAAAAATTTGCAGCCAGGACCGACTACGGCAACGTTCACAGCGTCAATCGACTGCGCGACATCATGAAAAAACTCGGTGTTACTCACGAACTGGTACGTAAAGGCGCCGAAAGCGGCTCTGTAATTGTATTTGGTGAAGACGCCGAGCACCGCATGACTTTGGACGAATACGACGACTAAATTTCGAAAGAGCCGCAATGAAAGATGTACATGGTGTTGTCGTTCACGAAACTGATCGCAAGAACGACTATTTGTACCGGATTTCGCTAAAAGGCATCGTACTGGATGAAAAGGGCCATGTTTTGGCTGTCAAAGAATCAAGTGCCGACCAGTCATGGTGGGATTTGCCTGGTGGTGGTATGGATCATGGTGAGGATATAAAAACAGCGCTGGCTCGCGAAATGAAAGAAGAAGTCAATTTGGTTGGCGATTTTACCTACCGAATACTGACAATAGACCGGGAACCAGTACTGCTGGAAGACGCCAATGTCTATCAGATACGGTTATTCATGCATATCGAGCCAGAGAATATGGAGTTTTCTGTTGGTGATGACGCCCATGCTATTTCATTCATTCCACCGGAAGAATTTCTAACTGGAACTAGTAGTCGCCATATTGAGGCAATCAACGACATTATCCGTATATGTAAGCAACTTCATGGCAAAACTATTGACATATATACTTTAAAGTGCTATAATTAGAAAATACTGATAGTCACAAGGGGCTACCGGTACCTTGACAAGTCAGTACTAGTTTTACTAGTACGATATGAAGAAAGGTTGAAACACATGCGCGCTCCGCCGCTCATCGTGAACTCCAACCCGATGCTGTGACCCACCGCCGGCGTGATCTCCAAAGATCTCTACATGAAAGGCATCACCATGTCCGGATTCATCTAGCTTTAATCGGTACACATAGCTCTGTTTAGCATCTATAGTGTACCGTCGCAGGAGGCAGACGTTTGCGCGTCGCGTCGGAACGGCCTAGAAGGGACCCATCACATATGTACGTAGTGGCTATGCAGGTTAATTTTAACCAATTAGTCACAACTATCGTCATCACTGTGCTCTGCGAGTCTAGCTTTCCGCATAAGCGGGGCCAATGCACATTAACTAGGAAGGCGAGCTTGCTGCCGCATAGCGGGGCCAAATTATGCTCGCGCGCTTAGGTATGTGCACGACGAATAACTTCATATCTTTGTAGCCGCGTCGGCGGTCATCCACACGCGCTGTGGGTGGCCGCCGACGCCATCAAACTTTACTGACTTGTCAATTTTTCCGAAAATCCACCAGAACCCTCTGAGGGTTCTTTTTTGTTGGGCTAGCGGCGCAGATTGGGATAGGCTTTGTGCAGTCTGCGTAGGCTGCCTTCGTCTAGACGGACTATCTCGGCGACCATAACAAACTGCGCGAGACCGCAAAACGATATCAGTTCGCTGGCGACGTCGAAACATGGATAAGGGTGAAACCAAGTACTGTCCTTTAGCGGTGTGAAGCCTAGACGGTTTAGTTCGGTGGTGAATAAACGTCGCTGTTTTGTATAGCGGGCAGGGATGTCATAGCTGATCATTCGCCATGTGCCATCCCAGCGATCTTGTGGACGGATAGTTAGGTCGGCTACTTTGGCGCGCTGCAAGCGATGGATACCTTTGACAGACGGTTGCAGTACGTAGCTGCCGTCTTTTTTTGTTATTTCGACCAAGTCTTGACGACGCAAGTTGGCTGTGAGGGCGCGTTTGTCGGCTGGCCTGAGGTCTTCAGAGAAAACACCGAGGCTTTCTAGCGCTTCAAGCAGTGAAGAGCCCGGGGCGCTCACGCCAGCAAGGCCTCTAGAGCCGATGACTTCGAGGATGGCGTTGAGGGCACGTTTGGTCTCAAGCCGTGTCATATGTACATAATACTCCCACGTATACCAAAATGCACATCTTGCTACACCAAACAGAGATGATGTTTATTTATGTGTAAATATACCCATGTTTCTAAAAATGCACATA
>CBRAFJ010000009.1:0-15897 GCA_967755195.1 uncultured bacterium
AGAACGCTGCTGCGTTTTTCGCCAGTCTACAAAGCGTAAAGCCTAGCACCATCAAAAGCACATACATTCGTACCGTAAATGTCAGCACCAGCATGGGTCCTGGCATCAAGGTCGACGCTAGCTCACTCTAAACCTCGAGTGTGCCAAGCAAAAACACCCTGTCGCAAGATGGGGTGTTTTGATATGCTATTAATTAATTGGTGGGCGGCAGACAAATCTTACATAGGGGATAAGGTATGAGTTTTGAGGCGAAAGTGCTTGCGGATTCCACGGAGCTATATGGCAACCGGTTAATAACTATGGAGCTAACCTTTCCGCGTCTTATTTTGTCGGAAGTTAATACGCACCGTATGTTGAGTAAGAACTCGGCCAGCACCCGAGCCATCCCTCTGGCAACTCAACTAAGAAACTTATTAAACGATCCGTTCATTCCCGAAGAATTTGGCACCAATCAAAAAGGGATGCAGGCTGCTGAAAACCTGGCTGGACTGCAACATGACGAAGCCGTCAGAGGTTGGCTAGAGAACCGCGACGCTGCCATGACTGGCGCACTAAAGCTAGTGATTGGACGCACAGCTATTGGCGATATACTCGGCATCGATCCCAGCCGTGAATTTGCTACTGGCGACCAATTACGTGAGAAATTTGCCGAACTAACTGCGGCTATTCCCAAAAGTGATGATGAAATAGATCTGTCCGAAACCGACATATTGAACGTGCACAAACAGCTCGCTGGTCGCGGCCTAGAAAGCTATATGTGGCAGACAGCCATTATTACCGGAACTGAATGGGAAAATATGTTCGCACTGCGCGACCACGAAGAAGCCCAACCGCAATTTAGAACCATAGCTCATATGGCAAAAGAAGCCATAATCAACTCAAGCCCAACATTCCTGGAACCTGGTGAATGGCACCTACCTTTAGTTAAGCCTGGTGAGTTTGATAGTACTAATGACGCAGTCGTTGCATCAGTTGCGCGAACCGCAGCTGTCAGCTTTAACCGACATAACATTGACGGCACCTTTGAGCGCTTAAAAGAACGCCATGATGGCCTAGTGGCAAGTGGCCACATGTCACCAACCGAGCATCAGGCTACACCATTTGACGATGACGAACACTATGTGCGCGAGCATGCACAGCATGAAATATGGAAAGAAGGCACGAAGAACAGTCTTGACACTGGAACCATCAAACAAATGGCCGAAAGTGTTGAGTTCCTAGGTAACCTGCGCGGCTGGAAGCAGTACCGTAAAACTATCCCGAACGAAGACAACTTTGGCAAGATAGTCAAAACCACAAACCAATGAGCGTCTACAGTAACACACAAATATTAGCTGATATAGACTCGGGAAACATAGTTGTAGACCCGTACAATCCCCGTCACGTTAACGGAAGTAGTTACGACGTTCTGCTGGGTGAATACTTTTACAAATCAGGCAACGAAAAGGCAAACATCCTGTACAACCCGTACAGTGAAGATGCTGTCAAAAAGCACTTCGGCAAACCGCTACGTGCGCAGCCATTGCGTGAGCATTCACACATTATAAAAAAACTCGATATCAAACAGATCGAAAACATTCCGGAAGACCATCCTGTCATCATCCTTCGTCCACATGAGCGCATACTGGCTCACACACACGAGTTCATCGGCATCAAACAAGGCACGACTAGCATGCAGGCTCGCTCTACAACTGGACGTAACGGTGTAGTTGTATGTATGGACGCTGGCTGGGGAGACCCAGGGTACATCAACCGCTGGACTATGGAGATAAAGAACCATAACGAACAATATGTCGTTTTACCAGTGGGCATACGCATAGCCCAGATCGTGTTTCATTCGACGGGCGCTGTCGACGGCGAGTATTCACAGTTGAGCGGCAAATATCAAACAACAAAATCCAACGATCTGGAAACTATAAAGAAAAACTGGAAACCGTCTGACATGCTGCCAAAAGCGTACAAGGATGTTATAGAAGACCTGCCACATATAGACGGAGTTTCATACTAGTGGGTGAACGTGGATTATATATCGTTGGCGAAGGTGGCGATGGCACCGGCAAATCAACGCAGATAGATATATTACAGCAACGTCTAGCAAATAGAGGTGTTCGCTCTATCCAGATACATGAACCGGATGGCTTTCCCGGAGATGAAGCACTGGGCTTACCGCGAGTCGAGAAAGCAATAGAACTACGTAAGATAATAAAAGATGGCACCATAGAACGTACACCGTGGCAGAACGTACTCTGGTTTACAGAGGCACGCAAGCATAACTGGCGCGAGGCCATGTCACCAGCACTAAAAATGGGCATATGGGTCCTTTCGGCTCGCAATAAACTTTCGACAGACGTATACCAAGGTTTTGCAGAAGGAGTGCCGCTCGAAGATATTGAACAAATCACCCGCGAAGAGGTCGGTGACGAGTACCTAAAGCCGGACTTGACAGTTATATTTAGTACCGACCAGGCAACTCGGGCTGCGCGCATAGCTGAGCGTGGCGAACTCGAAAAACCCGACACATTCGAGATGCGAGGCATGGATTTCCAGGACAAACTCAATACCGGATATCTAGCGGTCGCGAAAAAATACGGCTATCCACTTATCGACGCAAGCAGAAGTCGCGAAGAAGTCGCTGATGAATTTTGGTCCTACGTCGAGCCACTTACTCACCGCTAGACGTGCAGATAATACGAACTGACCGCCGGGTAAACGTAGTCGGCATAGCTGTCGATACCTTCGTCTAACACAACAGGGAGGAAGTCTTTGTTGTACCTAGCTGGCGCACCATCAAAACCGTCAGGATTATTTCGATTAACACCGCTTATAAAGCGCTTACATTCCTTACGAACGTCGGCCGCGCCATCAAAATCGGCAGCCAGGTCTAGCAAATAACTATCGCGCTTAACGACATTCAGCGTTCCATTTACGCTATCGATAGTACCAATATCAACCTTGCGAACTATGGTAACCGCACTCGGGTCCTGCATGTTGTCCGCACCGGCAAATATGTAGCGTACAGGCTGGTCGTTATTTACCGTAAAGTCGAACTTGTCTAATGCATCTGTAACTGTTTTATCCATCTGCTCAGTTACATCCCATTCATACGGATGGCTGTATTTGGCAACCTCTACAGAACTCATACTAGGATCTAGTTCCAATAGAGCTATCAACTCAACAGGACTAGCGCTTCCATTTTCGGCTTTTTTAAACAGTTCAAGTGGCGTATCACCCGTAGGTACCTTTAGAGTTGCTGCATGGAAACGACGCGTCAAAGCGCCACGCACACTGGAAGGCATGAGCTGCTTTATATGAAAAGGGGCGTTATTCGCCAACTCGAGTTCACTGGTACTTTCCATTATGCGATCAATGGTATCGAGAGATGCCATCATGTAGGGCTGGCCGTCACGACTGAATTTGTACGGGTTAAGCGGTGTCGGCGACCACGGCAAACGGACCTGATCCAACTTGCGTTCAGTTTTTATCGGCCCGCCCGGCTCGGTATCTGCGTGAAAAACAAAGCTTTCACGGCTATATGTAGTCATCTTAAAACCTTATTATATGTATATGTAGTGTATATGTCAATGTTTAACAGGGGTGGGGAGGACGGCTTGTAAGCCATCACTCCCCACAACCCCATCAGGCACACTTTGGCCGGGTTACGACCAAAGTGTATGGGCGTTCAGAGACGGTCAGTCTCCGAACGGTACGCCGTCCATGTACTCGGCGCGGTCGGTGTCGTTGTTTCCGACGCTAGAGCCACGGTCTTCGCCGGTCGGCCTGACCGGAACGGTGTCAACCTCGGCAGTGTCGTTTTCCTTGTAGGACATGCTGTTCACCTCCTAGATGTACTGACGAGCGATCCGCCGTTGGCCTTGATGGCCTTCTGGACGATCCCAGCCTTGCCGTACGACTCAAGAGCGGCCCAGACCATAGCCTCGGTCTTGATCATGCACCTCAGCCTGGCGAGCTTGTGTACGACCAGCTGCTCGTTGAGCCCTGGTTTGATGCTGTCGATAACTCGTTCAGCGACACCGTGTACCTTGACGCCTTTCGCCAAGGTTCTCACCCCTTCATGTAATGTGCCTGGACCAGAAACGAAAAATCCGAGCTTCTACGCTCGGCTTCATATTCTGGAATTACTAACGAAACCGAGCAGTTATTTAGCAATGAGAATGAGACCCTTTGATAGGCCACAGACGTTCACTACTGAAAAACTATACGATTTCATTACCAACAGCGTACGACCCTAGTCATCTGTTGTCAAGGGCTGCAGGGCTTGAAAATAACAGGGAAGTACGCTATAATACTCCTAACGTTACCAGAGACAGTAGCCGTGGAAACACTTAATCCGCTACCTAGGTGAGCTAAAACTCTTTTCTCGCATGCGTAACGCGTGTCTTAAAAATTCGGGCAAAAACTAGATACCAACCTGTAATCAAGGAGAATACCATCTAATGGCTATTTCTAAAGATAAGAAACAGGCTTTGGTTGCTCAGCTAAACGATGCCTTCACTAGCGCAAAAGCATTCGCGTTCGCACAGTACCAGGGAACCAGCGTTGCTGAACTCCAGGAACTACGCCGCGCTGCTCGCGAAGCTGGTGTAACCATCGTTGTCGTCAAAAACCGCCTCGTGCGCGTTGCTATGGCAGCTACTGACACCTACAAGGACACTGACACCAGTGGCCTGACAGGTCAGCTGATCTACGCATACAGCAACGAGGACGAAGTCGCTCCAGCAAAAGTACTAGACACATTCGCTAAAACTCACCCAAGCCTAGTTCTGGCCGGTGGTTTTTCTAACGAAGGTCTACTACTGAGCGCTGCCGACGCTACCGCACTTGCCAGCCTGCCAAGCAAAGAACAGCTCATCGCCGAAGTGGTTGCACAGCTACTGTCACCAGTTCACGATGTCACCAACGCTCTTTCTGGCAACTTGCACGCGCTACTTGACGGCGTTGAAGCCAAAGCCGCAGCCTAAGCTGCACCTATTAACCGCTAATCACCCATAGGAGAAATTCACATGGCTGACGTAAAGAAACTCGCAGAAGAGCTAACAAAGCTTACTGTACTTGAAGTAAACGAACTAAAGAACGTTCTAAAAGAAGAATACGGCATTGAGCCAGCTGCTGCTGCAGTTGCTGTTGCCGGTCCTGCTGCTGCCGACGCTGGCGCAGCTGAAGAGGAAAAGTCTGAATGGACTGTTACTCTGAAGGACGCAGGTGCTCAGAAAGTCGCTGTCATCAAGGCTGTTAAAGAGATCACTGGTCTTGGCCTAGGTGAAGCAAAAGCTATCGTTGACGGCGCTCCTGCTACTGTCAAAGAAAAAATCAGCAAAGACGACGCAGAAGCAGCCAAGAAAGCCCTCGAGGCAGCTGGCGCAACTGCAGAGCTAGTCTAGTTTATTTGCCCGGATACTGACACTGAAATACACCCGAACATCATCGGGTGTATTTTTTTGGTAAAAAAATAACAACGTTTGCGGTTCTACATCTGAAAAATGTGTGGATAATGTTTCAGTTGACAAAGCCCATAACGACTGGTACCCTGAGCGTAGAAGTACACCTAAAAACAGACAAGGAATGCGAGCAAATGTCTGAATTACCAGAAAAACAGGTCAAGCGTCTCCGCTCTCTTATACAAGAAGCAGAAACCAACCTGGCAGCAGCAAAAGAATTACTAATATCTATCGTTGGCGATGACGCCGACACTGTAACCCATGGCAACCCGGAAGAAGTCGCTGGCAAGGTCATCGAGGGCGTTTTCGACGGCCAAAGCATGATCGGCCCAGACGGCAAAACTTACCCAGTGCCAGCCAACTACGCCAGTAAGTCAAAGCTAGTTGAAGGCGACATACTGAAACTAACCATCGCAGACGATGGTGGCTTCATCTACAAGCAGATCGGTCCAGTGGCACGCCGCCAGATCATCGGTACACTAGTACAGCACGATGGCGCATACTACGTCGAAGCGGGTGGCCGCGAATACCGTGTCCTACTAGCCAGCGTAACTTACTTTAAAGCCCGAATGGGTGACCAAGTAAGCATCGTTGTCCCTGAAGACAACCGCGAAGCTACCTGGGCTGCAGTCGAAGCTAGCTTGTAACACTTAGTGTTACTCGCCCATAAGACAAAACTACGTTTTTTCTCATCGCGCAGCGTCGCGGAGTAAATCCGCCGACTCTGGCTTCTCTTTTTCCTTGGTCACAGGAATCGCAGAGCTATATTAGTTATTAAAACCACTCCCTAGGGGTGGTTTTGTTTGCTAAACTATCATCAGTAAATAAATGTTATAGGAAATTTATGGCCGAGTTAGTGACATATTCCGCTGTCATGGGAGCGGGCAAGAGCGATGCGTTGATTCGCGAGCATTATGGCTTTAATAGCCAGGACTTGCCTGTGCTGGCCATAAAACCCGAGATCGATACCCGAACTGGTAGCCTGATACAATCACGCACTGGCCTAAAACTTGAACCTGATTTCCTCATCACTCCAGACATGAATGGCCGGGAACTTTACGAAGAAATACTGAGGCACGAAAAAAGAGTAGTTGAAAATATGGGTGGTAAAGCACTGCGGCTAATGAAAGTTTTTGTGGACGAGGCTCAGTTCCTGAACGAACAACAAGCAAACGGGCTATATATGTTGGCTCTAAAAGAGGATATCCCCGTCAACGCTTACGGGCTCAAAGCTGACTTCCGCGCTAAAACTTTCCCGGGCATGAAGCGTCTATATGAAGTATCGCACCGCATAGAAACTCTGACTGCCATCTGCCGCTGCGGCGATCCAGCGCAGTTCAACGCCCGCAAAATCGACGACGCTTTCGTTTTCGAAGGTGGACAGGTTGCCATGGAGGGCCAGGCTGAAGTGACCTACGAATCACTATGTGGCAAATGCTACATAGAAGAGGGCGGGGAATCGGCTATATTGAGTGACGACTAAAACCACAACGCATTGTTGAATACAGTTGTCGTACAATAAAGACAGAACGAGGGGAGTAAAAGTTGGCGAAAGCATTGTACAGGACGTACCGTTCGCGGTCGTTCGATGAGATTGTAGGCCAGTCGCATGTGACTGAGCTGCTTAAAAATGCCATTAAAAGTGGCAAGGTTGCACATGCGTATTTGCTGACAGGCCCCCGTGGAGTTGGAAAGACCTCAGTGGCGCGCATCATCGCTCACGCCGTAAACGACCTGAAATACTCAGAAGATCCGCACCTGGATATCATAGAAATAGATGCTGCCAGCAATCGTCGTATCGACGACATCCGCGACCTGCGTGACAAAGTCCACATCGCCCCAGTCAGTGCCAAATACAAGGTCTACATCATAGACGAAGTTCATATGCTGACCGGCGAGAGCTTTAACGCGCTACTAAAAACGCTCGAAGAGCCACCTAGCCATGTCATCTTTATCCTGGCAACCACCGAGGTCCACAAATTGCCAGCTACCATCATCAGCCGTACCCAACGCTATCATTTTAGACCTGCCGCACCCGGCGATATAGTTAGTCATCTAAAATCTATTTCGAAAAAAGAAAAAATCGACGTCGATCCTGAAGCCCTCGAGCTAATAGCTATTCATGCTGGTGGTAGTTTTCGCGATAGCGTCAGTCTACTAGACCAGCTGTCTGGCTTGTCAGAAAAAATCACTCCCGAGCTAGTCGAGTCAGTTCTAGGCATGGCCGACCGCACACGCGTTACCGGTTTGCTAGACGCCCTGCAAAAACATGATGTTGAAACGCTCGTTAAAGAACTAGAATCCATCCAAAGTGCCGGGGTTTCGCCGATAACC
The DNA here is from genome assembly GCA_967755195.1 of uncultured bacterium. Classification (GTDB taxonomy): domain Bacteria; phylum Patescibacteriota; class Saccharimonadia; order Saccharimonadales; family Saccharimonadaceae; genus CBRAFJ01. The sequence continues at coordinate 7,791 of CBRAFJ010000009.1, forward strand.
CTAACCGAACAGCTAACCCGCCTGGTTTCCCAACAAGCCAAGACCGACCACAAACTATACCAGCTATTAGACGACCTGACAGATATCCCACGCGCCTACGATCCACAACTAAAACTAACCGCTACACTGGTGCGTCACGCCAAGCCTAGTGCGCCTAAAACCGTTGCAGCCGAAGTCACCAAAGCACCGTCAGTTGCGGCGAAACCCGCAGATCTACGGTCCAAAAAACATGATGAGCTGAAAGCCACGCCAGCCTCTTCTGAAAAAGATGACACGATCGAAGACGGTAGTAAAATCGCGACAAAGCCTGAAGTTAAATCTAGCCCAAAGCAAGCATTTGACTGGCAGACCGTACTCGACGCAGTTAAAAAACATTACGCGCCGCTGTTCAGCGTACTTAGCCGCGCCGATGCATCCTACGACGACGATTCAAAAACACTCACACTACGTTTTGCCTTTGCGTTACATCGCAAAAAACTAGAAAATCCAACCTATCACCAGCAACTAGTTGGCATCATAGATGACCTGTTCGGCTTTGTGCCGACCGTTCGTATAGTCGACTCCAAAACGACACCAGCCGAACTAGATTCTGATGCCGCGGCCATTGCTGCTATTATGGGTGGAGGAGAACCAGTAAGTGGCACAATCTAACCGCGACCGCCGTCAGCCCGACAACACACCACCTAGCGCCAAAGTGCCGCCACAAAATATCGATGCCGAAATGAGCCTGCTAGGCGCTGTGCTCATCGACGAAGAAGTTCTAGCCGACACTGGGCATTTGCTAAAACCGCACGATTTTTATGACAAGCGCCATGCGCTAATTTTTGACGCCATGCTGCGGCTGAACAGCAATCGCCGTCCGGTTGACCTGCTGACACTGAGCGACGAACTGACCAAAAAAGGCGAGCTAGAACTAATAGGCGGCTCGGCGTACCTAACCGAACTAACCAACTACGTACCGACTGCTGCGCATGCCGAAAGTTATGCCGAAATAGTCGCCCAAAAAGCCGCTCGTCGTCGACTGATAAAAGCTAGCGGCAACATCGCAGAACTGGGTTACAACGAAGACAAAGACATGCCCGAAGTGCTGGCTAGCGCCGAGGCTGAACTTTTCACAGTTAGTGACACTAACACAAAGCAAGAGTTAGTTAGCCTGGAAAACATTCTGACCGAGACTTTCGATCGCATGGAAGAATTGCACCGAGGCGGTGGTCGTTTGCGTGGCATTCCGACCGGTTGGCGCGACCTAGACAACATGACGGCTGGTCTGCAGCAATCTGACCTTATCATCCTGGCGGCCCGACCAGCCATGGGTAAAACCACGCTGGTGACCAACCTGGCGTACAACGTCGCCAGCAAAGCCAAAAAATCAGTACTGTTTTTCAGCCTCGAGATGAGCAAAGAGCAGCTGGTCGACCGTATGCTAGCTGACGCGTCCGGGGTTGATGCCTGGAACATCCGTACTGGAAAATTGTCGGACGACGACTTTGAAAAACTATCACACGCTATGGGTGAAATGGCTGAAGCACCTATATTTATCGACGACACTCCGGGCGTGACCGTGATGGAACTTCGCACTAAAGCGCGCCGCGAAGCTCACAAAAACCCGCTCGGACTGATCATCATCGACTACTTGCAGCTGATGCAGGGAAGCGGACGCTCCGACGGCAACCGAGTCCAGGAAGTTTCGGAAATATCACGTGGCCTAAAGCTGATAGCTCGTGAGTTCAATGTACCAGTCATCGCCCTAAGCCAGCTGTCACGTACCGTTGAGCAACGTAGCCCGCAAATACCACAGCTATCTGACCTGCGTGAATCTGGTTCCATCGAGCAGGATGCCGACATCGTGGCCTTCATCTACCGCGAAGCTTATTACAACCCAGAGACCGATCGCCAAAACATCACAGACCTGATATTGGCTAAGCACCGTAACGGTCCGACTGGAAGCGTCGAACTTTACTTCCACCCAGAGCGTCTGCGCTTTATGTCACTAGACAAGAAGCGTGTCGAGTAGCGCTTGAATCTAGTATAATAACCGTTAGAAACATCATGAAACCATCGCTCTTCCGTGAACTAACTCTTTATCGCTATCGCTATGCGGTCGGTTATGGTTTGTTTATCGTTTTTCTACTGGGAATGCTACTGACTGACATCGGTTCTGTGCCGAGCGGTATCAGCGACAGTGAAATGAGCTCTAGCGTTGCCAGTAACGCACTAAACCCGTTCATACCGCACGCCAGTGACGTTATCAGCCTGCCGTATCATCTGCTACAAAAACTCAGCATCAGCCTACTCGGCTTATCGCCGTTTAGTATCCGTCTACCGTCACTGGTTCTGGCTTTGGCTGCCAGCGGTATCTTGGCAGCGATGTTAGCGCTATGGTTCCGCCGCGGAGTCGCTATCTTGGCACTATTACTGGCAACTACGTCGGTCGCTTTCATATCGTTTGGTCGCACCGGAACTGCCGCCGTACTGTACATGCTTCTACTACTAATAGTCCTGCTGGGAGCGGTCAAGCTAACCACTAAATCACCATACGCGCTATGGTGGAAATTTGTCGTTACGACAGCCGGATTACTTTTGATATACATGCCGCTAGGCGTCTACGCTGTTATCGCTTTCATCATCGCTGGGCTGTTCCACCCGCACGTCCGTTACCAGATAAAACACACCAAATGGTGGCAAAGTCTGCTGTTTGCATTGCTGTCGGTTATCTTACTGGCGCCACTGATCATAGCAGCTATCAACGACCGCCAGACGCTCGAAGTCTTGTTTGGTATCGACCAGCTGTTTAGCAAACTATCCCTAGAAGCTATCGGTGCTTCGATACTAGCCATCCTGAAATCGTTCTTCTTGTTCAACAAAACCGTTGTCGGCGAGACCATATCACCGTTTCTGAGCCTACCACTTGCACTATTGGTCGCTTTCGGGCTAGTCCGCACCATCACCGACTTTCATGCGGCACGTTCGTACTTGCTGCACGTATGGATACTTATATCTATACCTCTTCTGATACTAAACCCAACCCAGCTTGCCTTGCTGTTTGTGCCATGTGTCATGCTAACAGCCATCGGGCTAGAGACCTTCCTGCACGAATGGTACAAACTATTCCCACGTAACCCTTACGCCCGGGTGTTTGCGCTTGTTCCGATATCGCTCGTTATCGTCGGCGTTGTAGCCGTGTCGGCCAGTCGTTACTTTGATAGCTACAACTACACCGACACGTCGCGCATCTACCACCCAGAACTCACGGCCGTTCGCAAAGCCATCCGTCCGATAACTTCTACTCAGCTAGTTGTTCCAGAAGGCCAGGTGGCATTCTATGACATGCTGCGCAAGCAAAACTCGCATCTAACTGTCGTGTCGCCTAAAAATGCTGTGGGTAATCCTGCTGACCGCATAGTACTAGGTAGCGTTAATTTCAAAGAAACTCGTCAGCCGAGCGCCATATATACATCACATATGGCCTCGAACCCTGTGTTATTGCGTGTCTATGGCAACGCCCGCTACTGATATTTGTTATAATGTAGCTATTACAGAAATAGCCTAAAACTAGGAGTGAGAGGGGTCCCTATGATTGACCAAATGAAAATGGTGGCAAAGCTACGCAAAGCGCAAAAAGAACTTCAGAAAGAACTAGTCGAAGTCTCTGCTGGCGACGGTGCGGTTGTTGTTCAGGTAAACGGTGAACTGAAGCTGAAAAAAGTTACTATCAACCCAGACATGGTTGACCTAAACGACATTCACGAGCTCGAAAAATGGGTCGAAGCAGCAGTACGCGACGCCATGGCTAAAGCCCAAGAACTAGCTGCTGAAAAAATGAAACCGCTGATGGGCGGTCTCGGTAACCTCGGCCTCTAGCCCGAGATATTTTGTGCTCCCTAAGGCTCTAGAAAACGTCATCGAAGCGCTCGGCGAACTGCCGGGCGTTGGTGCTCGTACGGCTGAACGTTATGCGTACAGCCTGTTAAAGCGCGACCGGCATGTTGCCGAAAGGGTTGCTAGTGCGCTAGCCGAACTGCATAGCGGCGTAAAGCAATGCCCAGTGACATACGCACTCATCGACGCCTCCGAATCTATATCACCGCTCTACAGTGACGCTCGTCGTGACAAACAGTTAGTAGCCGTAGTTGAAGAACCACTCGACATCATAGCCCTAGAAAAAACCAAGCAGTTCAAAGGCACATACCACGTGCTAGGCGGAGCCATCAGCCCGATAGACGGCGTCACACCAGAACAGCTACATATACCCGAACTAATAGAGCGCCTGAAAAAGGATCACGTCCAGGAAGTAATACTTGCGACCAACGCATCAGTCGAGGGCGAGTCGACTGCACTGTATATCCAACGCCAGATACAGGACAGTAATTTGGAAGACATCATTATTAGCCGACTGGCACGCGGCATACCAGTAGGTGTCGACCTAGAATACGCTGACCAGATCACTCTGACGCACGCTTTACAGGGACGTCGCACGCTGTAGATTTACTTTTTTAGCCTTTTATGGTATATTAGTAAATAGCTTGCAACCGCAAGGGCACCCCGAAATTTGGGAGTTACAATGAGCCTTACCAAGGCACAGAAAGACAAGATCGCTCAAAAGGCGAGAGGCCAGATCGCAGCCGCCAAAGAGCAGCTGAAGACCGCGGAAAACGGATCACAGCGTCGAGTGGACGCCAACATATCCATCGAAGCCGCAAGGTCCACCCTCAGTAGCCTTGGGCTGCAAAGCTGAACCCCGCATCTGACGTCGAGTCACACTACAACACCTCGCGTCACATGATGCGGGGTGTTTCCTTTTTCTGATACAATGAAACAAATGTTTAGCGAAATCAAAACACTTATTTCCGCTGCTAAGCGGATTGTTGTCATACAGGCCGAAAACCCAGATGGCGATTCTTTGGGCAGCGCGCTTGCGCTAGAAGAACTGCTAGGTGATCAAGGCAAAGAGGTTTCGCTATACTGCCCAGTAGAGATCCCGAAATACCTGCGTTACATAGACGGCTGGGACAGGGTTACTAATGACTTTGATGTCAAAGCCGACCTAGCCATCATCGTCGACACCAGCGCAGACGTACTGCTGACCAAAGTCTTAGAAACACCTGGCGTACGCCACTACCTGGAATCACACCCGGTTATCGTCATCGACCATCACACTACCAAAAGCACTCTGACTTTTCCGTTCACTCCGCTACTAGAAGAGGACGCCGTCAGTACCAGTGAAGTCATCTATCACCTTGTTGAAGACGCCGGCTGGGACATTAGCAAGCAAACTGCTACTCATATGCTGGAGGCGCTTCTGAGCGACACACTCGGCCTGACTACGCAAAATATCAGCCCGGAAAGCTACCGGGTAGCAGCCGAACTAACAAAGCGGGGTGCACACGTCGCTGATATCGAAGAGCGCCGTCGCGAGTTCATGAAAAAATCGCCGGAGATCCTCAAATACAAAGGCGAGCTTATCGGCCGCATAGAATACTTCCTAGACGGAAAACTCGCTCTGGTACACATACCCTGGGAAGACATCCAGGAATACAGCGACCAGTACAACCCGAGCGTACTAGTCCTAGATGAAAGGCGCCTCGTCGAAGGCGTAGAGCTGGGCGTGGCCATAAAGACCTACCCAGACGGCAAAGTTACCGGTAAGCTCCGTGGCAACCTGCCTATCGCCGAGCAAGTAGCCGGCTATTTTGGCGGCGGCGGACACCCTTATGCCTCTGGTTTTCGTGCATATGAAGACTACGACACGATCGTTCGTGAGCTAGTAGATGCAACCTCAAAAGCCCTGGAGACGTACAATGCGACTGCATAACACCCTGACTGGTAAACTCGACACATTTACCCCACAAAACCCAGACCAGGTCACACTCTACACTTGTGGCCCTACAGTCTACAGCGAGCCACTGGTAGGCAACTGGGTTGCATACATACGTTGGGATCTTTTGGTTCGCACGCTCATGGCTAACAATTACGCCGTCAAACGTGTCATGAACATCACTGACGTCGGCCACCTAACCAGCGACGCCGACGACGGTGAAGACAAGATGCAAAAGGGCGCCCGCCGCGAAGGCGTTACCGCCTGGGAAGTCGCCGACCGATACACTAACCGTTTCCTGGAAGGCATGACTGCACTAAACCTATTACCGCCCGAAGTGCTGAGTAAAGCCACTGAGCACATCGCTGAGCAAATAGAACTAGTCCAAAAACTAGAGCAGGGCGGCCACACCTACGTTATCGACGACGGCGTTTATTTCGATACCAGCACATTCCCGAGCTATGCTGACTTTGCCCATCTAGACCTAGCTGACCAAAAAGCCGGTGCCCGAGTAGAGTTTAATGCCGAGAAGCGTAACCCAAGCGACTTTGCACTTTGGAAATTCTCACCGAAGGGCGAGCAGCGCGATATGGAATGGGATAGCCCGTGGGCCCCGCCAGGAGAGGAAAGTCGTAAAGGATTCCCAGGCTGGCACATAGAATGTTCTACTATGGCCATAAAATACCTAGGTGAGACGCTAGACATCCACACCGGCGGCATTGACCACATACCAGTTCATCACACTAACGAAATTGCCCAGAGTGAGGCCGCAACTGGCAAACGCTTTGCCAACTATTGGCTACACGCTAACTTTCTGTTGTCAGACGGTACAAAGATTAGTAAAAGCCTAGGCAATGGCTATACGCTGGCTAACCTGGACGAAAAAGGTTTCAGCCCGCTGGACTTTCGTATGTTCGTGCTGCAGAGTCATTACCGAACCGAAAGTAACTTTACCTGGGAGAACATAGCTGCAGCCGCAGCCCGTCTGCAACACTGGAAAGCGGTCGCCAGCCTACGCCACCAAACACACGACACATTGATTGATGAAACCGACCGTGACCATGACGCTAACGGCATGCTGCTCAGCGTTAAACAGGCCATACTAGAGGCCCTAGACGACGACCTGAACAGTCCGATGGCTCTGACTCAGATCGACCGAGCCTTCGATGCCGTAGAAGCGGCTTACACTAATTGTGTTAAACTTTCATTACTCACCGACACACTGCAGTTTATCGACTAAATACTCGGCCTAAAACTGATCGACTCTACACCAGACATCGACGACGACACAAAGCAGCTACTGCTACAACGTCAGCGTGCTCGTGACGAAAAAGACTGGAACAAATCGGACAAAATCCGCAAAGAACTAGGCGAGCAGGGCATAGGCATCAACGACACGCCATCGGGCGCTCGTTGGTTCTACATTTAGCTTACCCATAAGACAAAACTACGTTTTTTCTCATCGCGCGGGCGAGCGGAGTAAATCCGCTCAGGCCGGCTTCTCTTTTTCCTGAATCACAGGATCGCAGTAGCTACAAAACACAAAACTGCGCTAGCCACCGCTCACCACCTTGCCGATGAGAGACTAAAGGCGAAGTGCAGCCCGAGTTCGACAAGGCGCCGGGGCCCTTGACGGGCCCGGCGCGTAGCGGTCTCTCGAAGGGAATGGTGGTGAAGAGGTGGTATCGGTGGGTGGTATCGGGTGTTATATTCTAAGCTTTAACTGTAGCTGGCTTTTTGCCGCTAGCTTTGGCGTCGCGAGCTCGTTTCGCCTTGGCGTATTCTAGCTGGTCTAGCAGCAGTACTCGCAGACAACCAGCGATAGGGATGGCCGCGATACCACCTAGGATACCGCCGAGGGTTACACCTATGATGATGGCCGATAGGATGGCAAGCGCCGACAGCTCAACATTTTTCGACTGGATAGTTGGTGCGATAAAGTTATTTTCTATCTGTTGATAGATGACAAAGTAGAGAACAAATACTAGAGCCGCCATCGGTGAGTTAAACAGCAGAACCAAAGAGACAAGCACTGCACCGATAGTCGAACCAACCATTGGAACCATGCCGGTTAAGAATATGATAACCGCCAGCGGCACAGCTACGTTTGCTGGCATACCAAATATCGCGCTTAGAGTCAGCATGACTACTAACGCACAAACCGCCGCGATAGCCGCCACTAATAGCTGGCCGTTCACAAAACCAGTCACGACACGATACATACGCTGTACTAATTCACGGTGATGTACTAGTTTTTCGTTGTCTTCATAAATGCCCCAGAGGCGCTTCATC
>CBRAFJ010000010.1:0-15659 GCA_967755195.1 uncultured bacterium
GTGCATGCCGTAATATTTTGATGTCGGAAAAGTTTTCGGGCGCCTCATACCTAGCTGGTCGAAAACCGATACAAACCCGGCTCGCGCCAGATTACGCCGTGAGGTTTCTATACGTAGGCCGTTAAAGTCGCCCATAACTACAGCTTTTTCGCGCGATCCAACTATATCGAGAACTTTGTCCATCTGTTCGACTCGGATCGGTGAATTTAGCTGGTCGGTACGTTTTAGATGCAGGCCAACCACCTTTGTGTCACCAATATTTGTCACTGCAGCGGTTTTACCATGACCAAGCCGCACAAAACTAACGTTTTCGACATCCTCGCCAAACATACCAATATGCTCGTCGGGCCTGGAATGCCGACGCCAATAGCTAGTATCGAAACCGGCCTTGCTGGCTATAGCTGTGCCGTTTTCACCTTCGGTTTCCTGCAAAACAACCGCTCCGAGACGTTTGTCTAGTTCACGAAGCGCTCTGGCGTTAGCCTCTACTCGCTCATGTTGTGGCGCTACACGGTCGCCGTGCTTCACGTCCATCAAAACGTTAAAGGTTGCTAGGGTTGTATATTCTGACATTTAGGGTATTATATCGCAAATCGGACAGATGTCGAGGTATACATGCCTTCCAACTTATTCGTCGCGATGTTCTAGGTTCGAGTTGTGGTCTTTTACGGCCCTCGCGGCAAGTTCCACAGAATCAAACATACCTATTATCGGGTCATTATCACTAGGCTCAGAGCCTAGCTGCGCATATACCGTTCGCCCAACCTTACGGCCGGCTCGCCACCTGAGGTCCAAGATATCCGCAAAACGCTCATTCATAGTGAAAGTATATCAAAGCATAAACACCTTCCTAGTGGAGAATGCTTTTGCTAGGCCCTTTAGCGGACATACTTCGAAATTATGCCGCAAGTAATTGAAGACTTTGACTATTTCTCTTCATACGGAATTACCTGCGCTACCTCCGACTCTTCGATGGCACCTGCTGCCTCTTCTCCCTCTTCCGTAAGTACATAATGTAGCTTTGGTGTTCCGAAAGGGTTACGTTCCTTTATATCAGTTACTAGATCTTTCTCTGCGAGCGACCCTAACGCTTTCCTGAATAGGGCGTTACTCTTGGCATCATGCCCCTCGAAGTATCCGTATCTTGGTGCAATAGAGAACGGCCCGGCACCCCTTGTAGGAGCCAGGAATGACGATCTACCATGGCCGCTAGTAGGCTGGTACTCGCGTACATGACCTTCGCTCAGAGTATTCGCCCAGTAAAGTATTGTTCTTTCATATGTGTTCAGATTTAGTTTTTTCACGATATTTTCAGTTTGTGTAATTTTGGTTATCTTTTTTCGGATATCACCCTCTAGCCTTTTAGTATCATCGGAATCTATTTTCCTATCTACTGTCTTAAACCTTGTGACCATCCTTTGTCCAAGATCAAATGGCAGCCTTTTATAAGAGCCAAACTCTTCATTGAAAACGTAAATAAGGTTCTTTCTACCGAGCCGTGCCTCGGCATAGCCCAACTCGTAGCATACATTGCTATTCGACAATGGATCGCCATTCATATCTTGACCTACGATCGTCAAGTCACCTAGGAATATTGTCGAGTTGTCTATTTTCTTCAGAATTACATCAATTATTAAATCGCCACCCGCCTCATCTCTCGTGTCTTCGGTGTACTCAATATTTAGTTCTTTACATATTTTTTGTAGAACTTTTCTCATAATGGCTGTATTCTCAGGAATATCACTTTGCCATGAATAAAATAATCTCATTTTTTTATATTTACCTATGGGCCCTCTAAATGCAACCCAAAATACGCACGCCGCCGCATACATTGCCAGGATAGAATTACCGAACAGTTCGCTGGGCTATTCCAGGCCATGCGATACGATGGCCTTTTGTATAAAAACGCAAGATTGGCGCCCGAGGTGGTTATCGGCCTTTAGCCTCCTCCGCTTGTTTGTTAGGAAAAATGCTACGCGCTTTTCCTAGCTCACTGTGCTACGCCGCACAACCGACTACGATTTGCTTCGCAAACCAGTCGGTGGTTCGGAGCCACACAGAAACCCAAAATAAATACAGACGTCAAATGACATCTGTATTTATTTTGGTGCCCCGAGGTGGATTCGAACCACCGACCTTAGGCTTAGAAGTCCTCTGCTCTATCCAGCTGAGCTATCAGGGCATAGCCACGCGTTCCGCTCTGATAGCATAACAAGCAGCTGGATAGAGCAGACTCTGCGAATGTTATCGCTCAAGGCTGTCCAGCTGAGCTATCAGGGGATGTACACCACCATACCACCTTATACGGCTCTGTTATTTTACATCAAATATAGAAAATACCCGAGCAATGTCGGGTATTTTCTATGTGTAGGTGAGACAAGTAAATTACACATCAGATTCGTTACTCATCTTGGACAATTTATAACAGTAGATTAGCTTTGATGCGTTGGGGTTTGTACATATTTCGTAGTTGTCTCCTTCAAACTCAACCTGGACGACGTAATTTGCCATCCCTTCACCTCCGTGCGTACTAATAAACTTAACTTGTGGCTGTGGCGTAAAGCAATTGTTGCGAATCGCCAGATCGATCGCGCGTGATGTGCTTAACCTTAGTTCCTCATTATATCGTTTATTATTGTTTGTTGTATCTCTGTAGATTACAAGTACTAAGACGGAAAATATGATTATGAAGAAGTAATTAACCGACTGTAATGTAGCCAACCACCCCGTACTGCTGTTTAGGCCTAAAATCAAAAACAATAATACATTAGCAAACAGAACTGTGATAAATACACCAATTCTGTTGTCTGCATCAACTACAAATGGACGCCTTGGATGAGCTGTATTCAGGCCTTTAATAAATTTTGTTATCTTCGTTAGGGATGCCATCTCACCATTAACAAAGTTTATAGCTGATGATGCTTCGTAAATTTTCCTTTGGGCTTCTTCATATTCGGCCATCTTCTTTCTACGGAAGGGAAGTACGAAAACAAACCAGGGACGTGATTTATATGCCACGATTGATACGTAACACATTAAGAGTGTAACTAGCGACACTCCGAGAAATGCCTCTTGTTGAAGATAGATCCCTTTCAAACTACTAGGCAAATACACAAACGCAAGTTGGGCGATTGGCAATAGAAGCGCAAGAAGGCTTGTGGCATCCAGCAGCCATCCGTTTTTAAAGGTCCCCTGTTCCATATATCTACACCATATATGACGAGGTTGTAAAACAAAAGCATAAGCAACAAGAATTATGGGTGCGAGATATGGTTAGGTACTACTACAGAATCAGGGGTGAACTTTACAGATTATCAATAAACAAAAAAGACCTTTCCATTTCGGAAAAGTCCCTTACGGTGCGGGTGGAGAATGTTGATAAGTCAACCGCCGCTTGTTCATTCTGGCAAAAGCGAGCTTTTCTAGAATTTCGCTACGCTATACCGAGCTCTCGTCTGGCTCACGTTGTTCGCTGACGAGAACTCAATCCACCGACCTCATACCATGATAAAAACCGATCACGAGGATCGGTTCATATCGTGGTGCGGGTGGAGAGAATCGAACTCTCGTCACTTGCTTGGAAGGCAGGTATATTAGCCACTATACGACACCCGCAGGACTAGGTAATTATAACCTATTTACTCTGTTATGTCAGCACTAGTGATAGTTAATGTCTGCCCAGGCTGCAGTTCGCCGCTCAGTAGACGTTTTGCCACCTGGCTCTCAACAGTACGCTGGATGACGCGGCGCAAAGGTCGTGCACCGAGCTGCGGATCGTAGCCGAGGTCGATCAGCTTGGTTTTTGCGTCGTCAGCTACAGATATTGCGACCTTTTGCGGCTCTAGCGTTTTATTGATACCTGCGATGATCAGGTCGATAACCTGGAACAATTCTTCTTTACCAAGTGGTTTGAACAAGACTATTTCGTCAAAGCGGTTCAAAAACTCTGGTCGGAATTGGCCAGATGTTATCAGCTCGTTCTGCAGTGCCTGTTCGAACTGCTCTAGCTGCTCGCCCGCAGCGACATGGTGTCGTATCTGATCTGCACCAGCGTTACTGGTAGCAATGACTATGGCGTCGCGGAAGCTAACTTCACGACCTTTGACGTCGCGCATAATACCTTCGTCTAACACCTGAAGAAGTGCTGTCAGAACAGAGGTGTGGGCTTTTTCTATCTCGTCCAGCAAGATGACCGCAAATGGCTGTTTCATGACCTGGGCACTCAGACTCATCGGATCGTCGGCACCGTCGGCTATCAGGCGCTGAACATCTTCGGCACGAACAAATTCGTTCAGGTCTAGTCGGACTAAACGATCTTCTCCGCCGAAGTAGACTGCGGCTAGACTCTTCGCCAGTTCGGTTTTACCGGTACCAGTTGGACCGAGGAACAGGAATGTACCGACTGGACGACCTTCGTTTCTGACACCTGCTCGCGCTCGGCGCAGCGCATCACTAACCACATGAACAGCCCTAGTCTGGTTGATCATACGCTTGTGTATTAGGTCTTCTAGGTTTAGCAGGGTTTGTTTTTCAGCTTCATCACCAGTACCACCAACTTTGACGCCCTGAGTCTTTTCTATAGCACGTCGTACCGAAGCTGCCGTCACTAGACCATTTTCAGCGTAACCAGCGGCCAGCGACAAAACACGTAACGCTTTTCCTGGCTGAGACTGGTCGTGCATATATCGTTCACTGAGACGCAGGGCTTCTTTTAGTGCCTGGTACATGTAGGTCACTTTTTGTTGGAATTCTATACCAACCAGCTGGTCTTGCAACACAAACATAGTCTGGTCGGCGTCTGCCGGCGCCACGCTAACACGGTTCATAACACTAGCAAGAGCTGGGTTACGGGCCGATATCTGCAGCCAGCGCTGCTCGTCCATGGTGAGGATTATCCTAAGGGCTCCGCCTTCGAGTACCGGTAGAAGTATCCGGCTGAGGTCGACTGAACCGACGCCTTCTTCGAAAAACAGCTCGGCGTCATCTAGGCACAATATAACGTTTTTTGCATGGTAGGCTTCGACTAATAGTCTGTTCAGCAAGCTTTCCAGCTCACCGCGACCAGCTGCCGAAGATATCAGCGATGCAGCATCCAGACTGACCACCTGACGGAACTTTAGGCTACTGTCTATCTTTGCATCGGCGCGCAGCAACTGTTCGGCAAATGCAGTCACTATAGTTGTTTTACCAACCCCGAGGGGACCAACCAAGACGACGTTTTGGCGGCCACCGTTACTAAACGTTCGGATCATAAAGTCTATGACGTCCTGGTGTGATTCTAGTTTGACGTTCAACGAACCACCGTGCGACACGCGCTCACTGACATTGACGCCGAAACGGTCTAGTAGCTGCATGTAGCCAAAGCTCCAGTCGCGCGCCACACCACCTGTGCGGTACCTCTTTTTGTGTTCGGCTATCAGGTCGTCTAGGTGACCAAACCAGCTAGCGAGTTTCGGCAAATCTTCCTCATCCAGCTGCAAATGCGGCAGTAACTGAACCAGCTGTGGGCTAGTCTTTGCTAGGGCTGCTACAACCGTCGATGCCTTCACGACACCCTGCGGTTGCATATCTTTTACGGCTGACCAGACTAGCTGAATAGCGGCTGGATCATCACCGATAACATGAGTTAGCATCTGGGTTGATATGCCTGAACGGACCATCAAAAACTGTGCACTGGTTACCTGAGATATTGCCTGCGCCAGCTGCTGCGGTGTCAGTTGTGCTGGCAGTCTACCTAGCAGATCTGCTTCTAGCCGCCCATCTAGCGTGTCAGAACTACCCACCGGTAGTCGTGACAGATGATGCCTGCTCCACGACGAGACCATAAACGGCCAGGCAGCCAGCGCTACCAGCAGCCAGCCCGTGGCGCTTTGCATAAATAGTAGCCCTACACCTAACGCTATTAGTACAAAAGAAATGAACAGCAGTACGCCAGAGCCGCGTTTTTTTAGACGTACCGACAAACGAGCTAGTTGTGCTCGTTCGCTACCGTGCGCAAAGTTAGCTAGAGCCATGGGATCCATCCTGACATAACTAATGGCAGTGCCAACAGCGGCAGAAACGGCACAATAGGCCAAACAGCAAGCCTCAGCAAGCCTATGATCGCTTCGAGCGCTATCACTACGCAGCCGATGACTATCAGTACCAACCGGATCATGCCGCCTATCAGCCGTGAGAACAGTTGGTCAAACACACCCCGCAGGATAACACTAATCGAACCCTTGCGAGCTCGGTCGGCATCTATCTGACGAAACGGCTTGAACAGAGTACGCAGGGCTAGTTCTAGCGAAAAGAAGTCGGCAGCATTGTCAAAACGGTCGCGAACCATTCTGACCTGGTCAAGCCAACCAGACCCATACCACCACCGCATGAGAGATATTAAAAGCATAGGGTTATTGTAGCATCGTTTTGCCTCTGTTTATAGCGCCGCAAAAACGCGATATACTAGGGCGTAATGGTTCCACGAAAACATGTCCATATAATAGGCAAGGGTGTAAAGAAGCTGATGCGTCTGCGCGGCGGCGGTTCTGCCCTACCAGGGTTAATAGTTGAAAAACTCGACCCACACTTCCTTAGCCGTACCCTGTCTGACCTGCCACATGGCGTCGTTGTTATAACGGGTACGAACGGCAAAACCACGACGACAAAAATGGTTACTCAGCTGCTGCGTGCTCATGGACTGAAGGTTTTTACCAACCCAAGCGGTAGTAACTTTACCCGCGGCATTGTTGCTGGCCTAGTCGACAAAGTAGATAGCGGCGGCAAACTAGACGCCGATGTCGCGGTTATAGAACTAGATGAAGCCTATGCCGTACATTTCACACGCAGCGTTAAACCTCGCTACACACTAGTGTTAAACGTTCTACGTGACCAGCTGGACCGCTTTGGCGAGATAGATCACACCGCAGGATTACTGCAAAAAGTTGTCGACGCCACGTTAGATGGTGTAGTCCTGAACCGCGAAGACAGTCTAGTGAGGGCCCTGGCGCCTGGCGGCAAAAACCCCGAAGTGCGTTATTTTGGCCTCAGCCCAAAGCTCCGCGAGCTCTTCCCTAGCGACGCCGAAATGCACGGCGGTACCAAGGCAAATGTAAAGCTACCAGCTCCTGAACCCGAAGACGTCATCCTAGAACAATTCAAAGGCCGCAAAGCTACATTTGCGTTTGGAACTAAAGCCCAAAAACCAGTCGAACTAAAAATCGACGGCGTCTACAATGTCCTGAATGCTGCCGGAGCTCTAACGATCGCCCGCATGGTTATAGACGCAGACACCAAACAGTCCGAAAAACTCCTAGCCGAACTATCCGAAGTCCGTCCAGCATTTGGTCGCGGCGAAGCCATCACTATCGGTGACGATCCACTGGAAATAGTCTTAGTCAAAAACCCTAGCGGCTTCCGCCTGGCGCTAAAGTCTTACGCCGAAAACCCAGCCGCCACCATGATAGCCATCAACGACAACTACGCCGACGGTCGTGATATGTCTTGGCTATGGGATGTTCAGTTCGACAGCTTGAGCCCAAAAGTCGACATGGTTAGTGGTCTGCGCGCCTACGACATGGCTCTACGTCTGCAGTACGACCTGGTGGATGTTAGCCAAGTTACACCGTCGTTAGCCGACGGTCTATCGCATTTCATCACCCACACAACTGGACGACGTCGCATATACTGTACCTATACTGCTATGCTGGCAATTCGCCGTGAACTCGCCAAAAACTATCCCGTGGAGGCTATAGAATAATGGCAAAAACTAACGAAAAAGTTCTGCGCGTTCTACACTTGTACCCACGCGAAATGAACATCTACGGCGACTGGGGTAATGTCCTGACCGTGCTGCGTCGCGCCGAGTGGCATGGCTACAAAACCGAGCTAGTTCAGCATCATCCCGGCAAGCCTTTCCCTAGTGATATCGACATAGTTATCGGTGGCGGTGGTCAGGATTCTGGTCAATCGGTAGTAAAGGAAGACCTGCTGGCTATTTCCGACGACCTACACCGCCTAGCCGAAGACAACGTACCCATGTTGATGATCTGCGGCCTATACCAGCTGTTCGGACGCTTTTTCTTGACCGCCGAGGGTGATAAAATACCCGGCATCGGCATCTTTAAAATGGAGACTCGGGCCGGCGACAAAAGGCTTATCGGCAACATTGTCACCAAAACGCCTTTTGGTGAGTTGATCGGCTACGAAAACCACTCCGGTCTTACGGTGCTCGATGACGACCAGCCGGCTCTCGGCGTAGTCGAAAAAGGGGCCGGCAACAACGGTAACGATAACACCGAGGGTGCTATATACAAATGCGTCTTTGGCAGCTACCTGCACGGTTCGCTACTACCGAAAAACCCAGCATTCGCCGACGCCCTGATAGAAGCCGCTGCACATCGCAAATTTGGTAGTTTTGAACCTGCCATCATCGACGACTCATTCGCCGTAAAAGCCCGTTCGTACGCAAAAAAGCGACCCCGCTGATTCAGCTGAAACTCAGACATCATGCCTAAAGTAGATAAAGTGACCACACCAGCGGCAAAACCGCTCACAAAAGCACCCAAGCGCCGCATTTTCGAGCTCGATTTGCTACGCGGTTTTTTCATCTGCGTCATCATCCTGGACCATTTACAGTTCTGGCCGAGTCCGCTGCAATACATGACTGGCCAAGGCCGTCTATGGGTTAGCGCTGCCGAAGGTTTCTTCCTAATTTCTGGTCTGCTCATCGGCTACCTGAGGGCTTACAAAGGCGCCAAAATGCCTCTAGGTGACCTGAGCAAAATACTGCTGTCACGGGCCGCCATGCTTTACCTGTGGTGCGTCATCATAACTTTCGTTGGCTTTGCACTAGCCTCGCTAATGCCTGGCGATGGAGCACTACTGCCTAAATTCCCAGTCGTCGAACATATCACGTCGCTGCCAATATACATCTGGAACGTCATAACCATGAATCAGGCAAGCGACTGGATATACTTCCTGCGCCTGTACGCTATCATGCTAGCCGTCACACCAATTTTCTTGTGGCTAATACGAAAAGGACACTGGCTAACAGCCTTGATGATATCCATCAGCTTGTACGCAGTTAGTTTCCTGTTCAACATCGAAGATGCATCGTTGCAGTGGCAGGTACTGTTCTTTGGCGCCGCCCTCATAGGCTGGAAGTTCGAGACTCTCATGGGCTGGCTACGCAGTCGTCCGCGAGTCCGTTTCGGAATTATATTCGGGCTAATCGCCGTCACTCTTTCGACCATGATTCTCAGTTACTTTATGGTTCATGGCTGGAAAATAGTCGAGTCAACCGCCACGCCGTTAACCCGCGAATCATACGTCTCGATCCGCGGCTACGTCGATCCATGGTTCTCGAACAACCCGATGATGATCTCGCGTCTAGTACTATCGTTTGTCTGGTTTGCTGGACTACTGGCCCTGTTTCACGTACTGCGCAAATGGCTGCTAAAATACGCCGGTTGGCTGCTACTAACATTCGGCCAAGGCTCGCTCACCGCTTACTGTTTGCAGGCAATCGTACTTATACCTATCGTCACACTCGTGCCATTCAGCGAAAGCAACTACTGGCTAAACGGTCTCATCGGCATAGCAACTATATTGTTCATCTACGTTCTGATGCGTATACCGCTGGTGCAGAGAATCCTGCCGCGCTAGTACTTAGGCCTGGAGCTGTTTTAGATCGCTAACGACTCGCTCGCCATGACCAACAACGTTGACACGACCGTAAACTTTACGGACTACGCCAGTCGGATCTATTAGAAAAGTTTTTCTCAGTACACCCTCTTGGCCAAACATCTTTTTACCCCAAGCGCCGTATGCCGTATGAACGCGCACATCTGGGTCGCATAGCAGTGTAAAATTCAGCGAATGTTTTGCCTTGAAGTCTTCATGGCTAGCTGGGTTATCACGCGAAATACCGACAACTTCGGCACCCAGATCTGCTATGTCATCACGTGAATCACGCAGACTACAAGCCTCTACAGTACAGCCTGGGGTGTCATCCTCTGGGTAGAAATACAAAACCAACCACTTGCCTTTATAGTCAGCTAAGTTCCTGCGCTCGCCAACCGAATCTATCAGTGAAAAGTCAGGTGCTTTGTATGGTGGTTGTTTTTGTGGCATATATTTATTATACGCGCCTAGCGAAAAACTGTCGGATGACTGGGCTGTAGATAGTAATGCCAGCTGCTATAGACAACCCGTGTCCAGTCGTAAAAATGCGCATCGACTTTACGTTGTCTTGCTTGCTAATAGCCTCAGGCACAACTCGATCACGAGGACTGTAAAGCGACAGGACTTTATCGCTGACGCTGCCTACCATACTACCCAGTCTGTCGAGCGAGTCTCTTAGACTTTGGTTTTTAAGTTTGTCGATTTGATGATATGGCGTGCAAACTGTGACAACTTTTTTAACTATTTTCGGCCTCATCGCCAAAGACTGAACCGCCACAGTGCCACCCGCACTAGCGCCGATAACATAGACATCACCAGATGGTAGGTCGTCTAGAAAATCAACAAAACGTCTGAGGCCATTGTCAAACGATTGCTTGTCATCCTCCCAGCCAAAAACAAATATATGCACCTCAAAACCATATAGTTTCCATAACGGCTTCACCAGACTATACAGCCAGCCCCGGTCACCGAGCCCTGGTACAAACACTAACTGCTTTCTCATTTACTTTGCACCCTCCAATGAGCTCAAAAACTGTTGTCTCAGTATAGCAGTCACAGCGTCTGGTTCTCGCTCGTCACCCAGTAGTTCGTTTGCTGAACCTTGCCTGCCCAGCCGCAGTGTTATGGTTGAAGGCTTGACGTTGTTACCATGGCTTACTCGGTTCAGCGACCGAGCAAGCGCCAGTCGTGAAAAGGAATCGAACCGAAATGGCACTATTGTTACCTGGTCACGTGCCTCCTCGGAGAAATTCTCGACTATTTTGCCTATTCCACGACGCCAGGGCTGACTAGCCTTCATGACGCCACCGACAGGAAAGATTGCCACCACCTCACCGTCACCAACCAGTTTCGCGCTATCCATTAGGGTCTTGTGATTCACTGCTCGTGCCTGTTCACGAGTCGGCAAACTATCTCTGTATCGCAGACGCCAGTGTAGGTCACGATTTAGCTTTCGCTCACGCTCTTTGGTGAGTTCGTCCGGGATAACCGGCAACGATACTTGGCTAGCAAACGAACCTAAGATTCTGGACTGCAGAGCAAATGGCTTGGCGATAAAATGACCATCCTCGCGTTCCCAGTTACCGAGCTGCGCCACCAAGGGCGCAAACTCTAGGCCATTGCGATGGTCGCCAACCAGCAATGCACCCTGGCCTTCTTTTTGCCAGCGTTCAGTTTCACCCTCTACATTTATCTGTATGTTTGCCTGCTCGAATAACTTAGAGACACCGACTGCCAGCCCGCCCATCTCGTGCACTAAGCCCCGTGTGTAACGAACCATTTCTGGCTCATGTTTTAGCTCGGGCGGAGCCATCGGGTTTTCAGCATCGTATGGCATGTATGAAATAATTATACGCTGGTGTATTACGCCGGAAAGTAAAGAGGGACCCATTGACGTAGGGTCCCTGTTAAGCCCGCTAGGGGCTCACGCCTGGTGTTCGAGAAAACCAAGTTCAGATTTGGCTCAGGAAGGGGTCGTTGACGCGGACGGTCTCCGACACGAATGGCCTCACTCCGCCGGCGATCGGAATGTCACGATGCTCAACGCACCGCAAGGCATGGATCTTGCCGGTACGGTCACGGGCGACGTACTTGGCTGGCTGCTTGCAACCACCAGTGAGAAGCAACTTGTGGCACTTCTTGTCGAGTTGCGACACCTTGATGATGCCGCCTTCACTCTGGTCACGCTTTTCCGTTTCGGACATAGCTTTTCTCCGCTCTCGAGGAAATCCACCACCGTTCGGTGTGTAGACTTTTTCTATTATGATATCTTTTTGCATTTTATGCAAGATATTAGCACCAACTCACAATCGACATGGCACAAGCTGGTTAGTCATTATATAGCTATTGACTTTTTAACATTTATGTGGTATTATACGAATACAATCCCTTCGAGAGAGGAAGTACATCATGACCAAGGCACTCAGGAAGACAGCCCGGCTGACCATCGTCGGCCTCGGTATCAGCCTCGTCGCCGGTGGCGGCGCCAGCTGGGCGGCCTACACCCAGTCGGACAGCGAGCCTGCCAGCGTCTTCGTCGGCCTCGCCGTCGCTGCCTTCATCGGCATCGGGCTGGTCGCCTTCGGTGAGCACCACTACAACAAGAACAAGAAGCCCGCGAAGCGGTGACTTCCAGTGGGGCCAAGCCCCGAACTCCCACTAGGGCGCAAATAGCCCCGGTGAGTTCGGGGCTATTTTGCTATAGAAAATTGCTCTGACATCTGTTACAATCAGTTTTGTTCTCGCACGTATTTGCGATTTACCGTTTTTGCGAAGCCTCGCAAAAACGAAAGGAGACGTAACGAACTGGCGAAACTTTTTCTGCTTGCAGGAAAATGGAGTCAGTAGAGTGAACGTCGACGCCGGGGTGTGGCGCAGTTGGCTAGCGCGCGCGGTTTGGGACCGTGAGGTCGAAGGTTCGAGTCCTTTCACCCCGACCAAGTAAAATATCCGGCATTCGTGTCGGATATTTTACTTGGATGACGCAAGCACTCGGTTCTTCGACGTTTTACATAGTAAAACAAGTCGAAGGTTCGGTAAGCCGAGCGAAGCACAAAAGAAAGCAGCCCGACACCGGGCTATTTTCTTTTGTGCGAGCGAGCGTAGGAGCGTAATAAAATGGAGCGATCATTTCCACCCGTATCTTACGTATTCCTATACTGTTCGTCTTCTGCTTCTTGTTCGTTACGGCGACGCAAGTACTCTGTCAACGGCTCTATCAGTTTTTCAACGTTACTAAAGCGTATCTTTAGGTCATTAACATCATTCATCATAGATACAACATACGGGTCCGGGTATCGTCGGTTCAACGGGCGACCGATAGTGTTTGCTACGGTGTTTTGTATCTGATTAACGGATTGTTCTAATGATTGCAGTCTGTGTGTCAGATCACGGATATCCTGACCCGCTCTGTTCAAACCGTCTATGATATGAGAAATCCTCGAGACGTCGTTGCGCACGTCATGCAAAGCGTTGTTTATGGCGTGCTGGATATCTGATTGACTGATACCGTCTGCCATAGCATTATCCTGTCTGCCTACCGGCTATAAACTTCCTCAGTGCATCGCGTCCAGCCACTAGACTTCGGTCAAACCCAGCCGGGTCGTCTAACTCTAGAGAGAGCGCTCTTTCGGCCATCACTTTAAACGTACGTATAATATGGATCTCAGGAATAGAGGCCATCGAATTACCGAAGGCCTCTAGCGCGTCATCAATTGTCATGGTGATTGGTACACCATCTATATCCTCGGTGTACCGGGCAGCGAAACCATATATACCCATCAACTTGTCGCACAAGGCATCCAAGTCTGTAACAGTTTGACCTTTAGGGTATGGTGGTCGCTCCATACCCTCATTATACTCTATTTGCTATTTGGCAAATTCTATGGCACGAGTTTCGCGGATAACGTTGACCTTGATGGTGCCTGGATACTGCATAGTACTCTCGACTTTGGTGGCGATGTCACGAGCCAGTTTTATGGCGCTCAGATCGTCAACTACCTCTGGACGGACGATGATACGGACTTCGCGGCCAGCCGAGATAGCGTAGGCTTTGTCGATACCGTCAAAGCTGTTGGCAACGTTCTCTAGGTCGCGCATACGCTCGACAAAGTTTTCAGCTGAGATGTTGCGTGCACCTGGGCGAGCTGCCGATAGAGCGTCGCAAACACGGACAATCAATGCTTCTGGCGTAGTTGCCTCAACGTCATCGTGGTGAGCTTCGATAGCGTGGACTATTTCGTCACTCATACCGTATTTTCGTGCAAGTTCAGCACCAATGTGGTGGTGTTTGCCTTCCATGCGGTGAGTGACGGCCTTGCCGACATCGTGCAGTAGGGTTGCAGTTTTAGTTACGCGAACATCAGCCCCGATCTCTTCGGCGATCAGACCCGCCATGTGAGCCATTTCAGTACTGTGTTTTAGGACATTCTGGCCATAGCTAGTACGGAACTTCAGTTCTCCTAGCAGGCGTAGCATTTCTTTCGGAATACCAACGACACCAACCTCGCGCGCAGCGTCCTCACCGGCACGGTCAATGTCTTTGTCGATCTGCTTTTGGGCTTTGGCGACAACTTCTTCGATGCGAGCCGGGTGAACACGACCGTCTTTCATTAACATTTCTAGACTCAGACGCGCCACCTGGCGACGAACTGGGTCAAAGCTACTGAGGACTATCATGCCTGGCGTATCATCAACCAAAATGTCGACACCGGTTGCACGCTGCAATGCCTGGATGTTACGGCCCTCTTTACCGATAATACGTCCCTTCATCTCGTCGTCCGTCAGTTTGACTGCGGTAACGGTGCGTTCAGCAGTAACCTCAGAGCTCATTCGTTCCATAGCACTGACCAGTATCAGTTGGGCACGTTCTTCGGCGTCTTCAGCGGCGTCTTTTTGCAGTTTTGCGACCAGGCCAGTTAGGTCGTGTTTGATATCGCGTTCGGTCATAGCTAGCAGTTTTTCAGCCGCGTCTTTTTTGGTCAGTTTAGCTATTTTCTCTAGCTTGTCCTGCTGTTTGGAACGAATATCGCGAATTTCATCCTTCAGACTCTCAACCTCGTCCTCTTGTTTGCGCAGCTTTTCGCTACGCTGGTCGAGCTCCTCTAACTTGCGGTCAAGGTTCAGCTCGCGATCTGCTGCGCGGTTTTCAGCCTTTTTTATCTCGCGGCGACGTTCGTCCTCGAGCTTTTTAGATTCATCCGCTAGTTTTAGCGCTTCATCCTTGGCTTTTAGGACGATGTCACTAGCTTTGTTTTTAGCGTTGGCTAACAGTTTGTCCGCCTGCTGGGCACCAGAGGTGCCTTTTCGCTGGTTGTAGACGGTTGTTGCGCCCACGCCGAACACAGCAGCAATAACTGCTATAAGTGCTTCTATCATAAGGGATCCTTTCTGTGGTCTCTAGATGCCCACCGAGTATTTTCGGCAATCGCTATCACGTCACTAGCCTGAAAAGATGGGTCAAAGAAAAATAAACTTTCGTGTCAGAGACGGTCGTACTAGACAATCCGTCTATATAAAACTATACGTTATTTTTTCGGTTTTGTAATCCGCGCTTCGGCCCCGTAGTGCGGCATGACTATTTTGTCGTTTTCACCGCTATCCAATCGCTTTACAGCGGCCTCTGCCCAGTCGTCACCATCGCTACCAACTATAGGTATGTTTTGCGCATAAGCTACTACGTCCATAACAGCCAAACCTATACGAAGACCAGTAAAACTACCCGGGCCACGAAAAGCAAAGAGTCCTGTTAGATCAGCATAACTGTGGCCATTTTCACTCAAAAATACCTCCAGCTGAGCCAAAAGGTCTTTGGCTAGTTCGCGATCAGCCTGCCAGGTTTTTTCAGCTACTTTGGTTTTATGGTCGTACAGATAAAACTCTGCCAGTGGCGAGTCGGTACGAATGCCTAGAAACATTTAGAGAGCCTCCTTTAGATAGTCTGGCGCCACCACGGTCAGCTCCCTGCCCTCACCGCTAGGGGTGTAAGCAATGTTTAT
>CBRAFJ010000011.1:0-14239 GCA_967755195.1 uncultured bacterium
CTTAGGAGCATGTGCCTTCGGGCGTGGAGGTTCAAGTCCTCTCTCGCGCACCAAAGTAAAATCCCAGGTTCATTCCTGGGATTTTACTTTGGTATGAGAGGTTTTGGTTCTCCACAAAATTTGCTTTAGCAAATTTGTAGTGGAGGTCGTGCAGCGCAGTGCAGTTCTGGAAAAGTTTACTTTTACCAGAGCAAGCAAGCAGAAGAGGCTTTAGCCGATAGTCCTCTCTCGCGCACCAAGATTTTATTTTGTGGTACATTTGAAGGTTTGCATACTAAAATAGTCTTCCTGCTATTATTAGGTATATGAATGATTTACTTTTTCAGTATTGCCAGAAGATAATAGTATTCAACGCCGATTTCACAGAAATATTGCTAGCAAAAAGACAAAATGAACAAGATTACGACGGAGTATACACTTTTATCGGCGGAAAGCTTGAACGCTCAGACGGTGGTTTTATCGAAGGTTTACGACGAGAAAAAAATGAGGAGATAGGAGCAAATGCAACCATCGAGGTGCTACCAGATGTGACGTACAATCTATACTTTAAGAAGAAAGACGGCAATCACATGATTTTGCCGCACTACATCGCGCGATACACTGGTGGAAATATCATTATTAATGAAGAGTACTCAGAGTATAAATGGGTAAAGCTAGACGTTCTCGCTGATTTTGGTCCCAAAATAGATAATATTCCGTTCATGGTCGGTTGGGCGAATAAGGCCATAGGCCTATTCGATAGTGACAGCTGGGTTATTTTATAGTATAGTAACCTCGAATCTTGTCGTGGAAACACGGCAAGATTTTTCTGCAACTTCACAACCAAGGAGGGCCCATGGTGGCCAAACGACTCGTCGTGGACGGGTTTGCAAACTCCTGCTACTTCAGAACATCGGTATCAGATGGCGAACGCAAGGCGTTGGTTCAGATCACGGAGCGTTGCAATCTTCACTGTGCGCACTGCTTTGTGAGCTCTACTGACAAGGGGCGTGATCTGAGTCTTGAGGACATTGTGACGAAGGTTATACCGCGTCTCACAGAGGCACGTGTTAGCCGAGTTACGTTGACGGGTGGTGAGCCGTTCGCTCACTCGTCTCTCTTCGAGATTTGTGAAGCATTCGTTCGCGCGGACATGAGTGTTGGTGTTTGTACGAATGCAACGCTTGTCGATGAAAACTTGCTTGACAGACTGAAGATGCTCGGCAACGTTCACTTCAATGTGAGCTTTGATGGGTTTCGTCCGGAAAGTCACGGCAAGTTCAGAGGTAGCAGGTCCTCGTTTGATGTTACGCTACAAACCACGAGGCTCATTGCCTCTAAGGGGATGTTACAAGGTCTCCTATCAACTCCGAACATGCTAACGCGTGTTGAGGAGTTCGCTGATCTCTGTAGGTTCGCAGTGGAATTGGGTGCAGAATATGTGCTCATGAACCCTCTATCGTCTTTCGGTCGTGGCGTAAAAAGCCAAGGCCGAATGGCTGCTCCTGGCGAGACCATGTCAGCAATCAGACGGGTAACCTCGCAGTTTGCAAACGAGGGTATCGACGCCGTGCACATCAGGTTCCCCAACGAAAGCGCACAGCCTCTTGTGGGTTGCGATGCGGGCAAGCTGATCTACGTGTTCAGTGACGGTCTGACTGCGGTCTGCCCGTATCTCGTATTTGCCGCTAGAACCCCTCAGTCGCGTCATAGCGATCAGGAGTTTCTCGTCGGCAACATCCTGGAAACATCCGTTGCTCAGTCGCTCGATGACTACGACATGTCTCGTCTGGCCATGGGCGCTAACAGCTCATGCACCACTTGCTCAATTGAGAGCACGTGTGGCAAGGGCTGTCCTGCGGCTGTGATTGCTAACGGTGGGCATGTAGGCGAAGTCGATGAGGAGCAGTGCGCAAGGCCCCTGCTCCAAATAGGCAGACGGACCTCGTGATGTTCATCGTTGTGGAGGGCCCCAACGGGGTCGGTAAGACCACTCTCTGCTCAGCCCTTGCTCATTTTCTGACAGACAAGGGTGTTGACACCGCTGTTGTGAGTGAGCCGTCGGCTACACAGTTCGGTCGGCTTATACGTTCCGGTGAGGCGAACCTCGTCGGGAGGTCTTTAGCACTGGCTGTCGCAGCTGATCGCTGGCAACAACAGCACACGGTGCGCTCTTTGATCGCATCTGGAAAAGTGGTCATCAGTGACCGCTACGTGCCCTCCTCGCTGGTTCTGCAGCGACTCGACGGCCTGTCATTGGAGGAGATATGGGCTTACAACAGGTACCTACCTGCTGCCGACCATGTCTTCTATCTCGATGAAGCTGTCGAGATCATACAGCAGCGTGTGGATGCACGAGGCAAAAAGCGGAGTCGGCTGGAACTGGAAGGATCAGCTGCACGGGAAGTAGCTCTGTACCGTGATGCGTACGCCTTCCTGTCTAGTGTCGGCGGCTGGTCGCAATCGTACATCCATAGCAACACAAGGCCTCCTAGTGAGGTATGCGAGGAGGTTGTTCGTCATCTTTCACTGTGATGTAATATGGATATTGCATGGTATCTATAATCACGGTTAACATCGGCGCTGCCGCCCTTCCGCGAGCGAGACGTATCCTAGCTTGGCTGGATGCGCGTCACGAGGAAGTACTGGTCCTGACGGAAACTAGCTCAGGCCCCGGTACGACACACATACTTAATCACTTTCGTGATCAAGGGTGTGTCGTTGCGGCAAATGAGTTCACGGGGAGCGAACGAGGAGTTGCTATTATTAGCAGGCTCGAGACATCGAGCGACGTTAGTAGGCAGTTTCTTGAAGTTAGCATCCCGGGGCGTATAGCGGCGCTTCGTGTAGAGGATAAAGGTGTGCCATTTGGTATTGTTGGTCTGTATGTGCCAAGTAGAGATCAGCGTGTTGAAAAAATTGTCAAAAAGAAGTTGTTTCTCGAGACTCTTCTCAGGGCGATTGACAGCATTTCCACGGATGCACTCAGTAGAACTATCGTATGTGGGGACTATAACGTAATTGGGAGAATGCACGTTCCCAAGTATAGACAGTTCTTGCCGTTCGAATATGACTTCCTTGACGCTTTGCAGCAACGAGGATTCACAGATGCTTTTGTGCACACCAATCCAGGAGTGCATGCATATAGCTGGGTCGGACGCACAGGTGACGGCTATCGTTATGACTACTTTCATGTTGGCGAAAGCCTACTGAAGCAGGTCTCTTCATCTAGTTTCCATCATGACACTAGGGCAGCTGAGGGATTCACGGATCACTCAGCACTTTCCCTGGAACTGTTATAAAGCGTTTAATCGCTAAATCGTCGACAAGGCGTCGGCGTCCCGCATGTCATCCAGATATGCGGGTTTTTTCTATTGTAAAGTCACTGGAATCGTAAATCTTGCCGTGGTAGAGCACGACCACTGTAACTACGTTTGTCCACCACAACAACTCCATTAAATAAAAAATCCCACATGTGTGGGGTGTTGCTAGGACGGGAGCGGTAAAGCTCCCGTCCTGGGTGTGGAGGCCAGTCAGCCGTGGCGGGTTGCGCCGCAGGGCTTGCTGCGGTCTCCGTGGCAGGTGCAGAGGCTTTCGAACGGCCTGCGAACCTCGTTGGCGAGGTCACGGCTGTTGGCCCTGACATCCTTGGCGATCTGCCTGAATGTACGTCCCATGATTGTCTCCTTGTGGGAGTCGGTTGCCTGGCGGGGTTGCCAAACATAAACATATTACCATAAACACGTTGAAATGTCAAGTATACATAGGGCACAAAAACAGCCCCGGGTATCTGCGCGTGGGGCTGTTTTTTGTTACCAGCTCGCTAAAAAACGAAGTGGATGGCTTTATCGGCGATGCTGGTACTGGTTGAATTGGTCGACGCTACCTCAGTAGTTGACGGCATTTTGCGGTTTTGTCTTTCGATCATAAATCTGTTTCCTTGTATTTTTATGATGTTAGTAAATGTAACGTTTCACGTACTGTTTCGTTACATGTTTTGTAAGGAATTGTGTAAATTCCTGCTATAAATGAATGCACAGTGCAGGAGAAGAGGTTCGCGGCTATGTACAACTTATACGCAGACGATATCTATAGATTCGTTTTTGTGCATGTTCGTGATGCCGCGCTAGCCGAAGATTTGACAGCTGATACTTTTACGAACGCCTGGAAAAGCATCGACAAGTTCGAAAACAAGCATCCACGGGCCTGGCTGTACACTATCGCCCGCAACCGAATGGCTGACCACTGGCGCAAAAAGCAGACTGTGCCGCTAGATGAAGATATAGAAATAGTGAGTGACGCCGAACCGCTAGATAGTATCGTCGACCGCAAACTGCAGCAAAAACGGGTCATAAAAGCCCTGGCAACGTTACCAGAAGAAATGAAATCGATAATCACACTGCGTTTTATGCAGGGGTGCTCCGTCCGAGAAACAGCCAAGGCGCTAGGCTATAGTGAAGCCAACGTTCGCGTGCTGCAATATCGTGCGCTGAAGAAGTTAAAAGGGAAGCTGTCATGAAATCAAGGCTAGCCACTGACATTCGCAAAATGCGCTCTAACGTTTCTGAACGTGAAGTAAACCAACTAGTCGACCTAGCAGAACTACTGGGTACTGTTAATCCGCCCGGACTTTCGCGGGCAGCTAGGCAGCGAATAGCTAACCGTTTACCGGTAGATGTTGATACTCCAAAGCCAAAGAAGACCGCCTGGATAGTTGGCTGGGCTACGGCTGGCTCGGTCGGTGTCGCGGTTACAGTCGGGTTTGCTCTGATGAATTTGACGCAGTCTGCCATACCGAAGGATCCGATATATAACGTCAATGACAACACTGAAAACAAGGTTGCTCCACCACCGAAACCGAAGGAAGCAGAGTTGTTGCCGGCACCTCAGCCGCAAAGTTTTGAGACATTAAAGCCAGCACCAAGTCCTACTTCGGCGCCTGCCGTTGCACCCGAGCCTGAAGCTAAAAAACCAGCCGATCCACCAAAACAGCAAAACTGGTGGGAGAAGTTGAATTTGTTTAATACCCAAACTAACCAGAAAGCTCGCGACAAACAGTCGTACTGGTGGCAACGCTAGCGGCTCTATATACTGGAGCACATGGAAGACACCAGAAACGTTTTGGATGAGTTCAAGGGTCGTGATCACGACGACATAGTAGCCGAACTAGATCGCCGCGGCGTAAGCCTAGAGATAGCTATAGAAAACACTCTGCGCGACTACAATATGGGCACGATAGTTCGTTCCGCCAACGCTTTCGGTGTTCGCACGGTACACGTCATCGGTAAACGTCAGTGGAACAAGCGCGGCGCCATGAAAACTGACGCGTATCTGAACGTTCTGTACTACACATCACCTAGTGAGTTCAGCGCGGCCATGAAACAGAGGCAAAAAGTTGTTTATGCATTAGAAAATAACGTCAGCTCGCGTAGCGTATACGACGTAGAACTACCAGAAAACCTAGTCTTTATATTTGGCCAAGAAGGCCCAGGCATATCAGCTGAACTGTTAGCTGCTGCCGATGAAACGATCCATATACCTCAGCTTGGCTCAACTCGGTCGCTAAATGTCGGCGTAGCTGCTGGTATAGCGATGTTCGAGTGGACACGGCAGACATTGCCTAAATAGCGAATATGTAGTATAATATACCCCATTCTAGTACCTTCCACATAGGAGTGAAGTAATGGACGAATCACCGATTGTCGAGTCCTTTCGTCTGACAGGGCGCGGAGATGTCGAGGTTGTGTTTAAGGGTAGGACTGGCATTACGTTCGTGTCTGCGAACAACGGATCTGCTGGACTGGATTCTGTCGTGGTTTCATGCCGCGGCAAGCAGGTCGCGTACTGCAACGTGAGGCGATGGAGGCCGGGGAGCGCTGTCGTGTTCGACAAGCTTACCGCCCCGGCAACCGCACTGCTGGTTGGCACATACTGTCTGGCGGCGTACGACAAGATCCATGAGGACATCGACGACGTCACTAACAGTTCTGCGCCTGCGATGGAGGAACATCTTCAAATTCTGGACATCGTCAGCCCAGGCAGAAAATGTTACTTGGCCATGATGACCTAGCTTCACCCAAACCGAGCCTAGTGTTCGGAAAGGCCCCGCACCCGCGGGGCCTTCTCATGTCTGGAGAGTTGTGGGGATCAGCTATAGCATTGTAAAAATGTCTTAAATATATTATAATAATCGTATTATTGTACCTTCCACCTAGGAGTGAAGCAACATGGCCAACCCTACAGTAAGCGAGGCTCGCTTATATGAGACCGAAGGGTACGGGGTTGTCGCCTTCAGCGACGGCACCGAAATTATCTTCAAACCTTACGTACATCCGGTAGAACCCAGAAGGGACTACCTGGAAGTCATTGAGGTCAGATACGAGAACGCTGAGGTAGCTCGACTTACCGGTCGGTTTCGCCAGGGTTACCCGGGCATAAAGCCGCCATTTGAGCACATCTCATACCCGGCAACGCCCAAATTGGTCGGTCAGTACTGCCTGGCTGCCCAAAAGTACCTCGTATGCAGAGACAGTGATCCCATGTGGGAGCTCTACAGGGTGGTGCGTTTCGGTGAGCGTCTTTACCAGGACATGATCCGTGGCTAGCTCCACCACCCGAACCCAGTGTTCGGTAAAGACCCTCGTTTAATGCGAGGGTCTTATCATTTGTAGACGTAAGCATTAAAATATTGCAAAAATAAGAAATATATAGTATAATATAAACATTCTAGTACCTTTCACAAATTAGGAGTGATCACAATGGGTAAGCCTATCGTGACCGAAGTTCGCGTGAACGCAGTTGAGGAGGTGGTTGCTACCTTCAATGACACCACCGAGATCTTGTTCATGCCGCGCACCAACACCGTTGGTGTGATCCACGGCCTGAACAAAGTTGTCGTCACCTACAGAGGCAAGGAAGTGGCCCGCTACATGGGCGAACACTACCGATTCAGCGACACCGCTGAGGAGCATGCCTTCGAGTACATCACCTCGCCAGCAACCCCGCAGCTTGTCAGTAAGTACTGCCGAGCTGCGCGGGAGCACGCCTACCGCGAGGCTGAGAACGGAGTCTCCAACCAAGTTCTCAGCGCCTATCTTCAAGAGTTCATTCTCATGGGGATGCTCTGAACTTTACTCCACCGGGCTAAATACCCGTAGGCCCTCGCATTTGCGGGGGCCTTTTACTGTGTGTCGAAGCATTTGAACTTTTATGGTCATAACTTGAAAATAACAGAGTAAAGTGAGAAAATTAACAACAATGAGTTCACTATCATCTCAACCTTACAAAGGCACTCGTGACTTTTATCCAGAAGACAAACGCGTCCAGAACTACGTTTTTAACGTCTGGAGAAAAGTTGCCGAGAGTTACGGATACGAAGAATACGGCGCCCCTATGTTGGAGCCGCTAGACCTTTACGCTGCAAAAACCGGCGAAGAGATCGTTAACGAGCAAACCTACACCTTTACCGACCGTGGTGGCCGTACTGTCGCTATCCGTCCCGAAATGACCCCTAGTGTCAGTCGTATGATAGCTGCCCGGCAGCAGGAAACTGGCTACCCAGCACGCTGGTACTCTATAGCTAACTTTATGCGCTACGAACGACCGCAGCGTGGCCGCGAACGCGAGTTCTGGCAGATGAACGTCGACATGTTTGGCGCTAATGGTGTCCAGGCCGATGCCGAGCAAATATTGATCGCTCACAGTCTGATGAAAGCCTTTAACGCGACGGAAAAAATGTACACCATCCGTATCAACGATCGCCAGCTGATAGAGGCCATGATGCATGACTACTTGGGTCTGACTACGGTCCAGTCAGAGATGATGATAAAACTGTTCGACCGCAAGGGAAAAATAGAGCCAGAAGCTTTCCGCGACCAAGCGGTTGAGATATTCGGCATGGAGTCTGCGGCCGAAGGTTTGAAACGTATCGCCAAACTGATAACTAGCAACAACATCGACACTCTACCTAGCGAACTGGCTGAACTGGCGCCAGTCAAACAGCTAAAAGAACTGTTTACGACCATCCATGCTGCCGGTGTGCGTAACGCGGTGTTCGATATTACGCTAATGCGCGGTTTTGACTATTACACGGGTATGGTTTTTGAGGTCTTCGACAACCACCCGGACAACAACCGTGCGATGTTCGGCGGCGGACGCTATGACGGCTTGGTGTCACTGTTTGGTGGCGAGTCAGTGCCAACGGTTGGTTTTGCACCTGGTGGCACAACTATGGAAGTATTTTTGCGTTCACACGACCTATTGCCCGAATTTTCTAGCACAACCGACATCTACATGGTGGTTCTGGGTGACAGCCTGCGCGGTGCCCAGAAACTAGCTCGTGATTTGCGCGAAGAAGGTCTAAAGGTTGCAGTCGACATCACTGAACGCAAACTGGATAAGCAGATAAAAGCCGCTGTTAAAATGAAGATCCCGTACCTTTTGTTCGTTGGCGAAAAAGAGCTGGAAAGTGAAATGTACCGCCTAAAGGACGTAAAGAACGAACGCGAACAGGAACTCAGCCTAGAGCGTATCGTGACAACCATCGCCGACTATCGACGCCGACACGCGGATCCAGACGATATAGATTTGGAGAAAGTTAGCAAATAAAAAAAGCCTCCCTGCGTGGAGGTTTTTGCTTTACTGAAAGATGAGAGCGGGGTGGAAGCGTGCGGTTGCATGCTTCCACCCCTGAACCCTTACGCCTTGTCGGCGCCGCCGGACTTGCCGTCGTTCTCGTAGTCGTCGTCGGTCCGCGGGACCATCTTGACAGACTGGTCGCCGGCCTTGGACTTGCGCCGGTCAGTCAGCTTGCGCAGACCCTCCGATCCGTATGACTTGATCAGTGCGGTCGCACCAGCCGCGACAGTGCCCACCGTGGCGACGACGCCGACGACCTTCTTGAACTTGGGAGCCATTTGAGGGCTTCCTTTCGAGTGTTGGGTTCGTGTAGCCGGTTTGACTACAACCTTCTCATTATAGCACAAGTAGTATAAAAAGTCAAGTTAGCTGGGAATTAAAAATACCTCCTGTCAGGGAGGTTTAGAGTGAGGTAGAGATGCGCCAGGGGGACACGCACCTCTACCCCGAACCCGTGTTAGTGGACAAACGGCCGCTCATCAATCGAGGTAGTTCTTGACCTCATCCGGGGCGTTCTCGATCCACTCATCGAACCACCGAACCTTCTTCAGGTTGATGCTGGTGGCG
The DNA here is from genome assembly GCA_967755195.1 of uncultured bacterium. Classification (GTDB taxonomy): domain Bacteria; phylum Patescibacteriota; class Saccharimonadia; order Saccharimonadales; family Saccharimonadaceae; genus CBRAFJ01. Next base: position 9,184 of record CBRAFJ010000011.1, read on the forward strand.
GGAACCTTCGCCTCGTGCACCGGCTTTCCGGGTGCGCGGAGCCTGATCATCGCGACGGTGCCGGCGATGCTGACGCTGACGAGCGTGGCGACGGTAGTAACCTTTCCGAGTGCCATGATGACACATCCTCTCTAAATATGGATTCATGCAACCAGGGTGACTGCAATGACGTATTTATAAAACTAACAGTCCAGAAAGTCAAGTAGTTTTTAACATCACGTTATGATGCTCATGTTCGCATATCTGTTTCTACTCTGTTAAACTGGACCAGTTATGAAGCATACTCTAAAAAAGAACTCCGAGACCCAAGTTCACGTTACTGTGACCTTGGATGAAAATGACCTGGCGACTGCTAAAAAAGTCAGCGTCCAGCACCTAGCAAAAAGCGTCAAAGTCCCTGGCTTTCGCGCTGGTAAAGTACCTGCAAATGTGGCGGAAAGGCCCATTGATCCGTTGGCACTGGCCAACGACGGTACCGAACACGCGATAAACATTTCCGTAAACGACATTGCAGAAGCCGAAGACCTACGTATCCTGGACCGCCCACAAGTTGAACTGGGTGAATTCGAGCCCTTCACGAAACTGGTTTTTGAAGCGACCATCGAGATCGTTCCAGAGATTGTCCTAGGTGACTACAAAAAGCTGAAAGCAAAACGCGGCAAAGTTGCTGTCGACGACAAAGAGATTGACGACGTTGTTGAGCGTATGCGAGGGCAGTTGGCCGAGAAAAAGCCAGCTGAGCGCAAAGAGGCTAAAGATGGTGATGAAGTAAACATCGACTTCGTAGGCAAGCAAGACGACAAGCCTTTCGATGGCGGTACAGCCAAGGGTTACGACCTAACCCTGGGGTCAAACAGCTTTATCCCTGGCTTCGAGGAAGCTATCGTCGGCCACAAAGTCGGCGAAACATTTGACGTTCCACTGACTTTCCCGGAAGACTACCACGCTGACAATCTAAAGGGCGCCAAAGTTGTTTTCGAAGTTACCCTGAACGCTATTAACGAGGTTGTTCTACCAGAGGTTGACGACAAATTTGCCGAAAAGGTCGGACCATTCAAGAGTGTAGACGGTATGCGCGAAGATATCCGCGCCCAGCTGCTACAGCAGAAGGAAAAAGAAGCTGACGACAAGCTAAAAGACGACCTGATGGGCGAACTAGTAGAAGCCAGTAAAATTCCTGTGCCACAGTTACTCGTCGACGACCAGATTCGTCAGATAGAACAGGATTTCACCCAGAACCTGATGTACAGCGGTATGTCACCTGACCAGTACCTGAAACAGCAGGGTTACAAAGATCACGATGAAATGCACGACAAAGAATTCCGTCCAGCGGCAGTTCGTCGTGTTCAGGCTGGTCTGGTCCTGAGTGAACTGAGCAAGGTTGAAAACATCGAAGTCAGCAAGGACGAACTAGACGCACGACATGCTGAAATGCTTAGCCAGTACCCAACAATGAAAGAGCAGTTGGAAACACCAGAAGCTCGCCGTGACATCGCTAACCGCGTTATCACCGAAAAGACAGTCAACCGACTAGTCGAGCTAAACACGAAAAAATAGCTCTCTAGCTATTCGCGAACTAGCACTCTCACTTGACGAGTGCTAGTTTGTTTTTGTAGACTAGAAATATGACAAAAAGCTATCTCGTACCAACAGTAGTTGAAAAAAGTTACGACGGCGAGCGTGCTTTCGACATCTACTCGCGGCTTCTAAAAGAGCGCATCATCTTTCTCGGCGAAGAGGTCAACGAACACACGGCAAATATAGTAGTCGCACAGATGCTACATTTGGCCTATGAAGACCCGAACAAGGACATCTCTCTATACATAAACAGCCCTGGCGGCAGTGTTTACGACGGCATGGCTATATACGACACCATGCAGTTCATAAAACCTGACGTTGCGACATACGGTATAGGTCTGCAGGCAAGCATGGGTGCGTTTTTGCTAAGTAGTGGCGCCAAAGGCAAACGCCACGTACTCCCAAACAGTCGCGTTATGATCCACCAGCCAAGCAGCGGTACTCAGGGCAAGGTGACCGACCAAGAGATCAGCCTGCGTGAAAGTATCCGTATAAAGAAACTGTTGAACGAAATACTGGCTAAAAACACCGGTCAGAAACTGGCTAAAATAGAAAAAGACGTTGATCGTGACTACTGGATGGACGCCAAAGAGGCCAAAGACTACGGTTTAGTTGACGAAGTTTTGACTAAACACCCTTAGTTGTTGCGTGGTGTGAATATCCGTCAAAGTCGTTTCCGTCATCGAAACTAATCAGGTAATCGATCTCGTCTCGCTGGGTTTTGCCTTGGGCCATGTATGAGTGCACTGCTTGGCTGTATGCATCAGGTTTTTCTCGACGGCAGTCGTAGTCAGTATATTCACGTTTTGCTTGGAGTATTAGCTCTTGGGGTATGCTACCGTCATTATGTTTTTCTACCGTGGCTAATCTTTGAGCGGCAACATTGTGCATATTGTAATGCGTGACGTTGTTTAGCGCCGTCATGGCTATTTCAGCCTTGTCGTTGTCACGCTCAAAAACGTTCCGGCCGACGGCAATTCCTACTGCGCCAGCCTCGTATAAAGATTCATGGGATATTTTCAAAAATCCATACATAGATAGTTTGTCGCCGCCAGCTAGCATAACTGGGGTTGGGCTTAGCTCATTCACTAGCCATCTAAATGGCAGTCTGCGGCCCACGTACGGTAGCTTTAGTATATCGGCACCGCTATCAGAGGCTCGCTTTGCTACCTCATGTAGGGTTGTGGCATAGCGAGCGGCGTCATGACTGGGGTCACGGAGGTTGGCGTACTGATATTCTACAGGCTTTGTGCTGCCGGTCGCGTGTATTAATTTGCGTATATAGGTGTGAGACAAAACAGCCATTCCTAGTTTGTGAGCTTGCTCGGCGACGCGTTCGAGCGTGCGCAGTTGTTCGGACTCGAAGTCAGAAGTGCCGTTTATATGTACCGCTACGGCAACCGCGCCCATGGTAGCTGCTCGCTCCATGTCGGCTTGTTCATATATCTGAATTTTTTCGAGTGGCTTGTCGGTGCTGGCGACTACCTGCAAAACTCCTGGCTGTCCACGCAGGGTTTCAGGGCGCTCAAAGAGTTTCATCCAGCCGAGAGTAACATCGGCACCATGGTCTTGACCTAGGTGCACCATGTTGTCCATGACGTCATCATTTGCTGTATCTTCGGTGTATTTAGGGTCGTCCAGGGCAAACATGATGGCTTTGCCATCAGTTCCGAAGAATTTATTTTTGTTGGCAACAAGTTGTTTTTCCGCTGACCATTCCATCTTGAAAAAATATAATGTTGCATCTGTTATGTCAATAACAATTGGAGTTTGCTTTAAGGCGACGCTTACGTTAATATATGCACATGAAAGTGTTCCGGAGGGTCGCTGGGTGGAAATATGCAAAACCAACTGTCTTTGGTCTTGTCTTTGCGCTAGCCGGAGTAATCACTCTGGCAGCAACCAACGCGGCTGTACCGACAGCAAGTATTGAGTCTGAGGCGGGCAGTAAAACTTCCAACGCCTCGACGGTTTCGGATAGCTCGGCATCTGGTAGTAGTGCTGTAAAGTTCAGTGCCAGCGCGCAGCCAGTTACGTGTAACCTTAACGCCACGACGGCTAACTTTGCCTCACAGGTGACAGCTGCAACAGCTGGACAGACCGTCTGTCTAGCCAGTGGTGACTACGGCACATGGCAGGGTACGAACAAGGCTATAACCATCGCAGCCGCACCGGGTCAAACGCCAACTATGAAATACAGCTTTGGTACGGGTGATAGTGGCTTTACACTACGCGGTATGAGCAACATGGGCGGTCTGGTCAACGGAACTGCTAACAACATCACGGTTCGTGATAGCACATTTAGCACTACTGCGACATTCGTTACTGACTCGATGACCAACGCCAACATCGTGTTTGACAATAACCAGCACCCAGCATTTGTTGGTACGACTCGTATACACGCTTACGACAACGGCTCTGCTAGGGCAACACCAACCGGTGTAGCTATAAAGAACTCGGTGTTTAACAACCCAGGCAATATACAGGGTGGTGCCGATGGTGTTCGCTGTGATGGCTCATCTATAGAGATTTCAGGCAACGACTTTAGCGGTGTTAGGGATGCTGACTCCGGCAACCACGGTGACCCTATCCAGATCTATGGTGGTGTTGGTTGTGTTATCCGAGGCAATTTCTTCCACGACATGATCAACTCGGCTACTTGTTCGCTCGGTCAGTGGGATGGTGGTGAAAGCAACATATTTGAAAACAATGTCGTTCACACCGGTGGTTGTTACGAGGCAGTAGCATTTATGGCTGACCACAACTCGCTAGTTGCTCACAACACATTTGTCGCTCCACCTAGCGGTTGTCTGGCAAACCCTCAGGCAGAATGTGGCTCGTTGTTTATCGGTGCCAAATCTGGCTTTAGCGGCTCGGGCACAGTTATCCGTGACAACGTCATGACTTACATCAGCGTAGGCAACAGTGCGACCTTTAGCTCACATCATAACCTCTGTCAGACATCATGTGGCGGAACCGGTGGCATCACCGGAACTCCTACAATGGTTGGCGGTGCTCACCCGACAACATGGGCCGGTTTCAAACTTGCTCCTGGTTCACCTGGTTACGGTGCCGCATCTGACGGCCTAAACATGGGAATAAACTAGTGACAAACTAGCCTAAAAACTATTGACTTTAGGGCTAAAACTGCCCATAATGAATGGTAATGAAGATCGTATAGACTGGGATCGTTATACACGCACGCATTTGGCGGGCGTTTTTGCGTGTTAGAGACCAGGCTGGGTGAGACTTCGGCAACGTCATCCGTGAACCAACAATTTAACTGCGAGGAGTGTCAGTTTTATGGCCAAAACTGCATTGAGCAAACAGCGAGTTTACTTCTCTGATGAGAAGCCAGCGCTGGAGCTTCCAAACCTTATCACTCACCAGCTCGACTCTTGGAAAGAGTTTGTCGAGACTGGTCTCGGTGAAATTTTCGCCGAGATTAACCCTATCGAAGACTACACCGGGCAAAAGC
>CBRAFJ010000012.1:0-14113 GCA_967755195.1 uncultured bacterium
ACGGTTATAGACTTTGACTATAACCCGGTTGCACTGTACCGATTTTTCGAACTTCATCAGAAAAACCTGTCGTACGTTGGACCGCAATTTCATGTCCAGCTGGTAGCACATTTGGCAGGTGTGCGGTTGTTTCCGTTAGTATATGACAACAAAGTTGCCAGGCTGCTAGAGACGCTGCGTTATGAGAACCCAGTTGCCATAGCCGACGTAACTACCGACAAGCTAGCCCAGTTTGCTAGTGATAGTAGGGGAGCATAAATGACTGCCTTTTTCCGTTGGTTCATGGATCATCCGCGAACATTGTTGCTAGTCTTTTCACTTTTAGCCATATGGCGTGTTTTGGCGCTGGGCCACCTGACATACGGTGACATACCGTATTTTGATGTTGCGACTTCGCAGGTTAACTATCTGTACTCGTGGGGTAGTGAGCAGCTAGGCACGCCAGTTCGTCAAAGTTTGAACACTCTACGTGATGCTCTGTTGCTGCTAGTTTCACCAGTCAGCATCATTTACTATTTGCTGAAATACGTCATGCCGCTGGTGTTGATACCGCAACTGTATTTCTGGATATTTTCGCGACTAGGCCTGCGTTCTAAAGCAGTTCTGCTGGTTGGCAGTTTGTTTCCATTGTTCACGCCTATAGTTTTCGGTGACTTTTTGACTGGTCAGACGTTTTGGATATATCTAACAATTCCGATGGTGCTTTTCTACACCATAAAAATATTTGCGCTCAAACAGTTTACTCTCCGAAATGACGTTTTACTGGGCGTATGGATGTTTCTGAGCCTGGGTATGTTGCCGCCTGTTATCGTGCCGCTGGCGCTAGCAGTCGCTGTGTTTGCGCTGACTATGTTGCTGGCGCAAACAGCTGGTGAAGGCACACGGCGGACTATAGTGCTGTTTTTGGTTTCGGGGTTGCGTAGTGTCATCGTTTTTGCACTACTAGCATTGCCGTATATGTTGATCGCATCGTCTGGGCAGGCTGCTTATACTTCGCCATCACTACTAGGCGATTATTATCACAACTACGCTGAGACTCATTTGCTAAATACGCTTCGCATGGCAGGCAACAACGGCAGCGGTCAAAGTACTCTGGGATACAATGATTGGTCACTAACGAACATAGTCGGTTACGGCATAGCTGCCGTCATGATCGGTGGTGGCGTTGTGCTAGGGCTACGTCAAAAGATGAGCCGTTACTGGGTGGTTATAACTGGCCTGTTAGCGGTGTTGCTGGCGCTCCTAGGATTCATGCAACTGCTAACCATAAATACCGTTCTAGGTGCGCGGGTATTTGAAAGTCAGTGGCTAGTTTCGACAGTACGCAACCCGTCAAAACTCTACACGATACTACTACCCATCTTCACGCTACTTTTCACATTTGGCCTAGGCAATATATTACAGAAATATGGTCGCACTAAGCGTGCCAAATATGGAATACTAGCAGGCGCTGTCATAATGATGGCGGTTTACGGTTGGCCGGCATTGCGTGGTGATTTGGGGCTGTTAGCGGGGCGCGAAGATTCGGCCCAAACATACAAACAAGACCCGTTAGTTCAGGCTATAGCTAAATCTCCAGAAGCTCAAAAAGGTCGGGCGCTACTGTTGCCCGCAGACCATCGTGACGAGCTAAACTATGAGTTTTTGAACCCGAACTTTAACCTACTGCGCCTAGAAGGAAGCTTGCCCGGAAGTTCGCGAAATATGGATGCCTTGGGTGATGCTCTGAACGAACGTAATCCATATTTTTTCCGCTATTTGTCGGCCTTGGGAGTTAAAACAGTTTTCGTCAAAAAAGATCAAAAGTCCTACGAGCAGGTAATGTTCGGCCTATTTCCGGTTCGTCTAACACCAGGGCAAACGAGAGCATTTTTAGATAGTGGCTTAGACCTGGCCAACGAGACCGACAATGTTTGGGAGTTCCATAACCCAGATGCTAGCGACCTGGTCTATGCGCCGGATGAACTGACATATATTAGTGACGCCAAGTCAGATGAAAACATGGTTCCGTTTTATGCCAAAAACAAAGCAGTTGTCGGACAGGCTGAACCTGGGCAAGCCGATAGAGCTACAGTGTTTCAGTCTCGCGACACACTAGGTCAGTCACAAACTGTGCGTTCCGGGCGGGCTCAGCTGTATGATCCGAGTCTACTTATTGCTGATATGTATCGTGATGCAGCGACAAATGAAGCGGTTTTTGAGATCATCAACCCTGTTATGGGTGGTACGGAGCGGTCGGTCCGTGTACCGCTAAATGCTGATGAAACCGTGCTACGTCTAGGTGAAAGCCGATACATAGTAACTCCGCAAAAACAGCGTGTATCGGTAAGAGCGGCGGATTATCAGGCGTTGGTTAGCAGGCTAGAACCCGTAGTTCTAGCGGGGCAGGACGCATCGTTTGAACTAACTTCATGGCAGCCTGGTGATGCTACTCCACGAGAAGGCGGGCAGGCGATGATCAGAGCAACTAGTGTGATTGACGCTACTAACGGTTCGCGCTCTGTGGAGCTCGGTTCTGAGGCTCACAAGGCATTCGTGAGTACACAGCTACCTAGACTCGATAGTAACTATGAGTACGTCCTGCAGTTCGACTACAAAAATATCAAAGGTGCTTCACCGTCATTTGCCATATACCAGGGCAAACAAAACATCTTGCCAGCTGAGGGTGGCCTGGCGGACGACGACGCATGGCGAACCCAAACGGTGTTTTTTAGCCCTCCAGAAGATAATGAGGACATCGCCGAGTTTTTCTACTACAGTGACGGTTCGCTCGGAAAACCGAGTGTTAATCGCATAGATAATATCCGCCTGTATCAAGTTCGCGACGGTCGTGTAACTCCACTTAGTGTAGCTAGCTACCCGCCCGACTACGAACTAAAAGACTATAGGCGCCCAAACCTGTTAAACCAGTCACAGGGTCAAAATCTGCTGACGAATGGTACGTTTGAAGATGCAAGTTTGTGGGGTGCTGCCGGTGACGCAACCAGTAGTGCTAAAGGCAAAGCTGACGTTCAAATGAGTCGTTCATCTGACCATGCGGCGGGTGACCATTCGCTAGAACTCAGGTCGCATAACCACACTGCCTACGTATCACGGCGGATGACTCGTTTTGTGCCAAATGCTGTTTACAAACTTTCGTTTGACTACAAGCACGTACGTGGTCGACTACCTTCGTTTGCTGTTTGGCAGGACGGTGCATCAGTTGCTCGGCCAGCCGCAGAGCTAGATGCGGGTGATGGCTGGACGCATTATGAAACGTATTTTGTGCCTGATATAGAGGCGACCAACATGACCATGTATTTCTATGCACGCTCAACTGGCGAGCTGACGGTAAATCTGTATGATAACGTCAAACTAGAAACAACCTCGTTGGTCTCTAGCTATCTGGATCAGGTCAGCGAACCAAAACTACCAACCGAACAGATAGTCGAGTCGTATAAACGTATCAATCCAACAACCATACAGGTAACTATGCGTCCTGGTGCGGGCATGCTGGTGTTCAATGAGTCGTTTCATGAGGGTTGGCGCGCATATTTGGAGTCTGATGGCACGGCAATAACTGCTCATCAGGTCGTAAACGGTTTTGCAAATGGCTGGTGGATTGACTCGTCCAAATTATCACACCCAGCGAACAGCTCTTACCAGATTACTCTTCGCTATGAACCGCAGCAGAGTCTTTATATAGGGCTGGCTGTAATGGGTAGTACAGCACTGGTCGTAGCTATCTACCTGTCGTGGAGTATTTGGCGTGAGCGGAGGAGCGAGTCGTGATAGACAAGCTGCGTAGTTTTTTCCGGTCATACTGGCCTTACATGCTGGCGACACTGGTCGTGTTTGCTCCGCTGCTAACTCCGGGCTACATCCTGACGATGGACATGGTTTTTGTTCCGCATCCGCCTATACCTGATGAAGTAAATGCCAGCTATCCGTTTTATGTGCTACTGCACTATGTCAGTTATATTTTGCCTGGTGATGTGCTGCAAAAAATAGTGCTCATGACCATTCTGTTGCTAGCGGGTGTTGGGATGCACAAGCTACTAAAATCACTGCTATCACGCCAGCTCGCTAGACCAGCTATAGTCGCGGCCAGTCTGTTTTACATGCTCGGTGCATTTGTGTACGAGCGGCTGATGATGGGCCAGTTTGCTGTTGTTGCTGGTTATGCGTTGCTACCGTTTTTCATACTAACGCTCAGGCATTTTCTAGACGACCCGACCTGGCCTAGGCTATGGAGACTAGTTGCTGTGGTGGTCTTAGTCAGTGTTATGTCGATACACACACTGCTGCCTCTAGCTATGATCGGTGCGATTTTTGTCGCATTTGAATGGCGACGGATGAGGGAGTTTGGCGTAAAACTAGCAGCTGGTGCGGGTGTCGTGATAGCCCTGTCGGCGTACTGGCTAGTACCGACGCTTACAGGTAATAACACGACAGCCGCAGCATTAGCAGGTGATTCGTCACAGGCATTCCAAACGCAGGGCGGGTTATTTTCTGTACTGCGGTTGCAGGGTTTTTGGGCAGAAAATCGCAACTTGTTTGATATGCCGCAACAGCTGACGCCACTGCCTGGTGTCTGGCAAACACTGGTATGGTTGGCGATAGTTGCCGGTTTTGTATTGTTATGGCGACGTCAAAGAAAGCTAGCTATCATGTACGGTTCCATGATTGTCCTGGGCTGTGTGGTAGCCCTGGTCGGGCTGGGCGCTGCATATAGAGAACCACACAAGATAATAGTACTGGTCGCTATCGGTTTTAGCGTATTCGGCGCGGTTGGCGCTGACGCGTGGTGTCGATACTGGGTAAAAAAAGGCGGTACCCGCCGATACGTTGGTAGTGTGACTACGTGCAGCGTGGTGCTGTTGTTGTGCCTCGGGATGTTCTGGGGGGTTTTCGGTCAGTTGAAAGCTCGTGACTATCCACCGGAATGGTATGCGCTGAACACGCAACTAAAAAGCCTGCCAGGCGACCGTGCGGCAGTGTTCGTGCCATGGCATTTGTATCAGACGTATAGTTTTAGCCCTAGGATCGTGGCTAATCCTGCTAGTACGTTTTTCGATCACGATGTCATAGTTAGCAACGACCCAGAATTTTCCGGAACTAAAGCACTACGAAAAGATGAGCGGGTTGATGCTGTTGACCGTCTGCTGCGCGAGCGTTCGCCCGATATCGCTAGTAGCCTAGCCGCTCTGGATGTTGGCTATGTAATTGTGGCCCAGGAGCCGGATGTCGAGGATTATGAATTTTTACGCAGTACTAAAGGCCTAGAGCAAATATTTCGCCAGGGAAGTTTGACACTATACGAGATAAAGGAGGTGCACTGATGCCCATAGACCCGATGATGATACCGCCACGTCGCCGCAAAAAGCTTATGTCACAGCCGAAGCCTCTGTTAAAACCTGGCGCATTGTCTGTACGCGCTAGACCAGCCCCAAAACCGGTCAAGAAGCCAGTGCTCGCATATGCTGAACCGAAACCAAGAACTAGGCCAAAACCTCTTACGAAGTCGACGAAAGAACGACGTTTAAAGCTGCCGTTTAACTGGCATTATCTAGTGCTGACAGTGTTTTTTATAGTGCTGGTTTTGAGCCCAGAAATAGTCGGTCAAGTGCTGTTGGCGGGCTATGCTTTGTTGACGATAATACGACACCATCCAGTACAGAGGTCGTTCGTGTTAGCTCTGTTGTTTTTAATAATATCACCGCTTTTCACGTGGTTGACAGGCAGTGAAGACAACGGCGCAGTACTAGCTGGATATAGCTTCGCATTACTTGGGGTAGGCGTTTTTCAACTAATGTTAGAGTACCGTCATCTGCTGCGTGAAAAGTAATATGCGGGCTCAGAATGTGGGGCGTCAAAATGGTAAAATTAGAAATGCTGGAAACGTAAAGGAGAGGAAAATATTATGTATAGACGCTCCCCAATACTAACCAAGATTAACGGGGGTAAAAAACTTGCCCTCGGACTAGTTGCAGCATTTTCAGTTGCAACTGTCGGCTTTGCGGGAACGAGCTTCGCGCAAAGTGGTGGTGGAGTCGCCGGTGGAGCTGAAGCCTCAGCTAGTGCCAGCGTTGCACCTACAAGTAAAGAGGACTGTAAGCGTGATGGATGGAAACGATATGGTTTCCATAACCAAGGCCGCTGCATAGCAGGGGTTCAGGCTCAAGGTCACGGTCATGGCTATGGCGGTGGAAATACGCCTGCTCCAACCCCTAACGCAAACGCGTGGTGGAACTTCGATATCTCAGGCGATAACAATGTCGTAAACATCGTTATCAACTACATCTTCGGCTAACCAGCACCCGTTGATTTGTACTCAAAAGCCCATCCCGGGAGCGGGGTGGGCTTTTATATGTCTCGGGTCAGCAAAATCTGCTATCATAAGCATAATGATGAAAAAGGGTGGGTTACCTAAACTAACTGTTCGCGATGTGCCGCTACATGGCAAAACGGTGTTGGTGCGTGCTGACTACAATGTACCTCTGACGAAAGATGGTGAGATAAGCGATGATTTTCGTATTCGTTCTAGTCTGCCGACTCTGAGGTACCTGATAGACCAAGGCTGCAAAGTCATTATTTGTTCACACTTAGGTCGACCAGATGGTCAGGTCAACGAAAAATACAGCCTAGAACCGGTCGTTGATAGTCTATCAAAGCTATTGAAAAAACCGGTAAAGTTCGCGCCTGAGTGTGTCGTCGACAAAGTGAAACAGGCTAGCAAGCGACTAAATCCGGGGCAAGTGCTAATACTGGAGAATCTTCGTTTCCACGCCGGAGAAGAAGCTAACGACACGCAGTTCGCCAAAGCCCTAGCCCAGGACAGCGGTGCGGAGTATTTCGTGCAAGATGGCTTTGGTGTCGTTCACCGCGCACACGCCAGTACTTCAGCTGTAACCCAGTTCTTACCTAGCGTAGCCGGGCTGTTACTAGAAAAAGAATACGTATCTATCCGTAGCGCTATGGACGCACCCGAAAAGCCGTTCGTAGCAGTCCTAGGTGGCGCTAAAGTCTCAGACAAGATAGCCGTTATAGAAAAGTTTGTCGCCATTGCTGACACTATAGTTGTCGGCGGCGCCATGGCTAACACATTTTTGAAATACAAAGGTGTGTTTATTGATGGCAGTGTTCATGAAGACGGCCTAGACAGCATACTGGACAAGATATATTCACTAGCTGCCAAAAAAGTCGGTGCTGACAATGTCGATGACTTTATTGTCCTACCGACAGATGTAGCCGTTGCGCCAAAGATTGACCCCGCAGCGCGTCGTGTGACGGTAAACTTGGCTGACTTAGGTAAAAACGAAATGATACTCGACATTGGTCCAGATAGTATTGCTCGTGCGGCGCAGATCGTAGGCCAAGCGAAGACCGTCGTTTGGAACGGAACACTCGGCTATGCCGAAATACCTCAGTTCGCACACGGTTCGGCACGAGTGGCGCTAACCCTAGCAACAAACCCGGGTATCACTAGTGTTGTTGGTGGTGGTGACACGGCTGACTTTGTTATCAAATGGGATGCTTCTGGCGGAGGCAGCTTTTCGCATGTTTCTACCGGCGGCGGTGCCAGTCTAGACTTGATGGCCGGTGCGAGCATGCCAGGTATAGACGCCCTAATGGATGCCAGAAAATAAACCCATGACCGTGGTAAACTATAAAAAAGCATAATCACTATGAGTACAGACCGAAAAACACTTATCGTTGGCAACTGGAAAATGCATTTCAACGTGCACCAGGCTAGCCTGCTTGTTCATAAACTAGCTGAAAAAGTTCCCATAAAGCGCAATATAGAGGTCGTACTGAGTCCTAGCCTGCTAGCGCTACAGTCACTCAGCATGCAAGTTAACCACCGTCAGTTCAAACTAGCTGCCCAAAATGCTTATTGGCGAGACGAGGGCGCCTATACTGGTGAAGTCTCGATGACCATGCTACGCGGTCTGGTCGGCTACGTTATCATCGGTCACTCTGAACGCCGTCACGTTTTTCACGAACATGACCGCGACATACGTCACAAGGTCCAAGCGGCATTTCGTAACGGTATAAAACCGATCCTGTGTGTTGGCGAGACTGCTCATGAGCGAGCTGACGGCGAAACACAGCATGTCCTACATGACCAGGTTGTTAGCGGCCTACTAAACGTCACCTCTGACGAAGTTTCTGATCTAACTATTGCCTACGAACCAGTCTGGGCTATCGGTAGCGGTGAAGCGGTAAAAGCTGACGACCTAAGTAGCGCTGTAAAGACTATTCGTAAACAAGTCAGCGCTCTGTACGGTAAAAAGGCCGCTAGTGACATGCGTGTACTCTATGGTGGCAGCGTGACCAGTGAAAACTGTCAGGATTTTCTGAGTGTTGACGGTGTTGACGGGTTACTGGTAGGCGGCGCTAGTTTGAAAGCGGAAGAGTTTGCATCTATAGTCGAAAAAGCACATAATAGCCGTAAGCAAAAAGGGTAGGGGGTCGGGCGCGTGAAAGACATTGATTTTGATGAGCTAGACCGAGCCGTGAGCTCGGTCTTGAACCAAAAGAAGCCGAGTAGTGACGGTGTTACGCCGGCACTAGATGCTGACGAAAACAAAGCAGATACAGTTAGCGCCACTACTGGTGCTGCCACTACCGATGACACGGTGCAGCCACTAGTAACTAGCGACCAACCAGTCAAAACTGAAACAATTATCCCGGCACCCGAGGCACCAGCCGTAGACCCTTTAGAAAAACCTGAAGTGACCGAAACTACTCCTACTGCGCCGACATCACCACTAGCCGTAAAACGCCGCGGCAAGTTCATGGATGTAATGCATCCGTCGCACGATATGGCACCCGGCACAACTACCGCCGCTCTCCCAGCTTCGAAACCAAAGCATTTGCTAGAGCCTGTTTCTCATGATGTAAAACCAGAGGAAAAGGATAGTCCTATCTCGGCTCCTGTCGAGTCAGAAAAACCAACCGCTGCGGTAGAGTCAGTAGTTAATGAACCCGAAAAGCAGCCAGAAGCAACAACATCTGAAGAACCAGAGAAAAAGCCAAATTCTCTCTACATCGATCCACTAGAGCTCGGCGACAAATCAAAAGATGCAGAACCAGAGGAACCCGCAGAGGTCAATTCGGTCGAAAATACTCCAGACACTATGCAGGCCACACCGTTTCTGACTGACGCAAAGGTTGAAAAAAGACCTCTAGGTGGCTTTAGCGAACCTGAGGCTACACCTATAACCGAAGAGACGCCTAAGACAGAAGATGCATCTACCGAACAACCGGCTGATAGCCAGGTAGCACCGTCGGTGCCGCTGCCGCGCGAGCTCCAGCCAGACGTTGTTGAAGTCGAAGCAGTTCATGATGATACGCAGCCACTCACGAAAGACGACATTAAGCAAAATGCGTCTGCCGAGTCTGCGGCTCCGGAAAAGCCTGCCGACACGAACGAAAAGACACAACGTCATCCGCTATTTGACACGTCGACTTACCACGAACCAACCGCCGCAAAACACGGCGGCAAAAAATCAGGCTGGGTTATGTGGGTTGTTGGTTTTGCCCTCTGTCTAGTTATCGGTGGTGGCGTCGGTTATTTCCTGTTCACGGTCGGCTTCTAACGCTTTAAAAGCACAACAGTGAGTACGAGTGTTTTCTCGTACAATAGATGAGATATGACTAATCTTTTGACTGGCCTAAACAAAGCCCAAGCCTCGGCTGTTTTGCATAGCACCGGTCCGTTGCTGCTACTAGCAGGCGCTGGATCCGGCAAAACGAAAACTCTGACCCACCGAATAGCTCATTTGGTGTCCGAGCAGGGTGTTTCGACCGGTCAAATATTGGCTGTAACCTTCACCAACAAAGCAGCTAAAGAGATGCGTGAACGTTTAGCGCATTTGTTGGGTGAAGATGCCACTCATCGGAGCTTTATGCCGTGGATGGGGACTTTTCACTCTGTTTGTGTACGCATATTGCGCATGGAAGGCGAACATATCGGTGTGCCGCGCAGTTTTATCATCCTCGATGACGCCGACAAGCAAAGCTTTGTAAAACAGGCTATGAAACGTCTGGGTATTTCTGAAAAAAGCTATCCGGTACGTAGTATCAGCTCACAGATAAGCAGTGCCAAAAACGACGGCGTCAGTGCTAGCGAATACGCTCAAACTGCTCGTCTACCATTGCAGCAGATAGTTGCCGATGTTTTTCCAGCCTACGAGCGCATGCGCCGTGACGCCATGGCGCTAGACTTTGACGACCTGCTATCTGAAACCGTGCGGTTGTTTTCGACTGTTCCCGAAGTGCGCGAAAACTGGCGACGACGCTTTTCGCACATAATGATAGACGAATATCAGGACACCAACGCCGTTCAGTACCGTCTGATAAAACTGTTGGTCAACCCAGAGCAAAACATCTGTGTGGTCGGTGACGATTGGCAGAGTATTTATAGTTGGCGTGGGGCAGATTTCACTAACATTTTGAACTTTGAGCGTGACTTTCCTGGAGCGACTGTCGTAAAACTTGAACAAAACTACCGTAGTACAGAGGCCATCTTGGAGGCCGCCAACAACGTTATCAGAAAAAACCAACAGCGCTCCGACAAAAAGCTCTGGACTGATCAAAAGGGCGGATTGCCGGTCCAAGTAATGCACGTCGCTAGTGAAGTTCACGAAGCCGAGAGTGTTATGACGCGCATAAAAACCGCTGTCGACATGCGTCTTCGTGGCTACAACGACTTTGCGGTGTTGTATCGAACTAACGCTCAGTCTCGTGCTATCGAGGAATTATTCATTCGTTACGGTGTGCCATACCGACTAGTTGGTGGTACACGTTTTTACGACCGCAAAGAGATCAAAGACATCTTGGCCTACTTGCGGCTAATCTATCAGCCGGCCGATAGGGCGAGTTTTAACCGCATAGTTAACGTACCGACTAGGGGCTTGGGCGCAACAAGTATCGCCAAGTTCTTAGACTGGCATGACGCCCAACCATCATTAAATTTGGTTGAGGCTATGTGTGCTGCCGACCTTTGTTCTGCAGTTACACCAAAAGCCCGAGCTGCTCTGGTGTCGTTGGGTGAGGCACTGACTAAACTGATAGAGCTTCGTGATACCACAGCGCTACCAGAATTTATCGAACTAGTCATAAAGCGTTTTCGCTATCTGGACTTTTTGGACGATGGCACGGCTCAGGCCGAGGATCGCCAGGAAAACGTTCGTGAACTGGTGTCCGACGCTCGTGAGCGCGGCGACATAGACCTTGCAACCTACCTAGAAGACGTGGCACTGATATCTGACCTAGATAGTGTCAGCGCCGACGAAGATGCTGTGACGCTAATGACACTGCATGCTGCCAAGGGTCTAGAGTTTCCGGTAGTTTTCATGATCGGCATGGAGGAGAGCCTATTCCCGCACAGTCGAGCACTGTACGAACCGGCCGAGATGGAAGAAGAGCGCCGCCTATGTTACGTCGGAATGACGCGTGCTCGCGAAGAGCTGTACTTGTCAGCAGCTAGTTCCAGGCTGGTATTTGGCTCGCGTCAGTACAATCCGCCGTCACGCTTTTTGTCAGATATATCGGCTGAAACGGTTGATCCTGGCCTAGAGACCGCCTGGCGACCGTCGGCGAGCGGTTTTGACGAGCCAACGGTGGTTTATGACGCCGAGGAAGGCATTTTGAGCATCGGCGATCGTGTCCAGCACCAGTTATTTGGCGTCGGAACGGTCACGCAGGTAGACGGTATGAACGTCGCT
The DNA here is from genome assembly GCA_967755195.1 of uncultured bacterium. GTDB lineage: Bacteria > Patescibacteriota > Saccharimonadia > Saccharimonadales > Saccharimonadaceae > CBRAFJ01. The sequence continues at coordinate 11,715 of CBRAFJ010000012.1, forward strand.
ATAGCTTTTGACGGCCGCGGCGAAAAGAAGCTAAATGCTGCTTTTGCGCCGTTAAAAAAGCTATAGATGAAACACCTTAACAGAGGTGGCGTATTTGGTTAACAGGCATTTTTCTGGTATACTGGGCACGTTACACGTTATGGTGGAAATCAATAACTCACATTAATGTTTGAACGAAAATTACATAGCGTCTTCTCGAAGACGTGGCTTTATCTGGCTGCCGCAGCTAGCGTTGCTCTCATTGGCTTCGTGGGTAGTGTATTAGCTGCTGATGGCTCTGCATCTCAGGGTCAACACCTGATAACCATCTACGACCGCGGTGTCGAGCAGACTATCATCACTCGTGCCGCTACAGTTCGTGAAGCCTTGTCTCAAGCAAATATTAGCGTCGATGCGGCAGACTTGGTCGAACCTGGTTTAGACCAAGAACTGGTCGCTGACCACTACAACGTCAATGTCTACAGGGCTCGACCAGTCATCGTCGAGGACGGCTCTAAACGAGTTCGTACTGTCACGGCGGCGCAAAGCCCAACTAAGATTGCCGAAGCGGCAAAGATGACACTGTACCCAGAGGACGAGACTAAACTGGCTCGTGTTGACGACGTCGTTTCTGAGGGCGGCGCTGGTCTGAAAATGGCTATCGATCGTGCGACGCCATTTACTTTTGTGCTTTACGGCAAACCTATCACAGATGCTCGCAGCCAGGCGACAACAGTTGGCGACATGCTAAAAGAAAAAGGCGTTGTCCTTGGTGCCAAAGATGACACCTCAGTGTCACTAGAAACTCCTCTGACAAAAGGTATGACAGTTCAGGTATGGCGTAATGGTGTTCAGACGGCGACCATAGAGGAAGAAATAGCTATGCCAGTCGAACAGGTCAAAGACCAGGATCGACCATTTGGTTACAAAGCCGTACAAACCCCAGGTAAACCCGGCAAAAAGATGGTCACCTACGAAATAAACATGCAAAATGGTGTTGAAATCAGCCGCAAGGTTATCCAGCAGGTTGAAACGTTAGCACCGGTAAAGCAAGTCGAAATCGTTGGCGCCAAATCTAGTGGTAATCCACTGACCAAATCTATGGGTGTCAATCAGTTTACTGACAGCAATGGCGTGACTCACCGAGAAACTTATTACGACTTGAACATGAGCGGCGTTATGGGTAACTGTGGTGGCGGATCGTACACTATCCGCGCCGATGGAGCTAAAGTCGACAAAGACGGCTATATCTTGATAGCTGCAAACCTCAGTATTTATCCGCGTTGTTCTGTAGTCGAGACCAGTATGGGCGCTGGTAAGGTTTATGACACTGGTGGTTTTGTAAGGGTGCATCCGCACGGCTGGGACCTGGCGACTGACTGGTCGAACGGCGACGGTCGCTAGCATGGCAGGTCCGAATAAATCCCTAGGTCAGCACTGGTTAAAAGATCGCCTCATCCTCGAGGCGATCGCTGATTGTATAGAAATAACCAAAAGTGACACGGTACTAGAAATAGGCCCAGGACTCGGGACACTAACTAGTGTTCTGCTGGATCGTGCTGAGCAGGTAGTGGCTGTTGAGTTTGACGCCGAGCTTGCCCGTAAACTACCAGGCCAGTTTCCGGGTAAAAATCTAGTCGTTCACAACTCTGACATATTGTCATTTGATTTACGCGGCCTACCAGACGGCTATAAAGTTGTTGCCAACGTGCCGTACTACATAACCAGCAAAATAGTTAGCACCCTCAGCGAGGCGGCCAACCCGCCTAGTGAGGTTGCACTGTTGGTCCAAAAAGAAGTTGCCGAACGGATTGCTGCTGGCTCTGGTGAAATGAGTATCCTCAGTGTCGCGACGCAGGTCTACTGGGATGTTGAACTTGGGCCGATAGTCGGCAGGGAATGGTTCACGCCACCCCCAAAAGTCGATAGCCGTGTTGTCGTGTTGAAACGACGAGCTGAACCGCTAGTTTCCGAGGCCGACCAAAAAGCATTTTTCCGAGTCGTCAAAGCCGGTTTTTCAGAACGTCGCAAGCAACTACGTAGCGCATTGTCTGGCGGACTCGGTATTAGTAAAACTGATGTTGACGCACTTCTAGAAAGTGCCAAATTGTCGCCCGAGGCTCGCGCCCAAGAGCTAACAGTTGCCGACTGGATGCGCCTGGCGCAGCATATTTAGACATCTGTTACACTAGAGAAAGACTATGAGCAAAAAATTATACGTTACGACTGCTATTCCGTACGCCAACGCAAAACCGCACATCGGCAACGCGCTAGACTACTTGCTGGCTGATATTTGGGCCCGCTACCAAAAACAACAGGGTAATGATGTTCGTTTCCAGGTTGGCACCGACGAACACGGCAACAAAATAGCTGCCAAAGCTCAGGAAGTCGGCCAAACTCCGCAGGAATTTGTTGATGCT
>CBRAFJ010000013.1:0-13913 GCA_967755195.1 uncultured bacterium
GCCAACTTCTGGCTCTTCGACGAGTGACTTTATCCAGTCGACAGCTTTTTTGATACTCTCGACGTCGACAGCAGCAACTGTTACTAGGCCGGTATCTTTGATATCGATCTCGGCACCAGTTTCACTAGTAATCTTGTTGATGGTCTCGCCGCCCTTACCGATGATTGCACCGATCTTTTCAGGTTTGACCATGATCTTTTCGATCTGTGGTGCGAATGGGCTGATACTCAGACGCGGTTCAGCGATAGTTGTTAGCATGTGCTCTAGTATGTGCGCACGTCCATCACGTCCTTGATCTAAAGCTTTTTTAAGTACTTCGACAGGTAGACCATGGACCTTCATGTCCATCTGTAGGGCTGTAATGCCTTTGGCTGTTCCGGCGGTTTTGAAGTCCATGTCGCCAGCGAAGTCCTCGGCGTCAGCAATGTCAGACATGACATATGGTTTGTCACCATCCATCATCAGACCCATAGCGATACCAGAGACTGGTGCGGTTAGCGGCACACCAGCGTCCATCAGTGCCAAACAACTAGAACAAGTTGCAGCCATGCTGGTTGAACCGTTCTGGCTCATGATCTCTGTAACCGAGCGAACGGTGTATGGAAAATCTTCTTCGGATGGCATAACGGCCATCAGGGCGCGTTCTGCCAGGTATCCGTGACCAATCTCGCGACGGCCTGGGCTGCCGAGACGGCGGATCTCACCGACTGTGTAGCCTGGCGCGTTGTAGTGGTGCATGTAGCGACGTTCGCCATCGCTAACTTCCATGGTATCAACCATCTGGGCGTAGCTAAGTGGAGCCAGGGTGACGATGTTCATACCCTGGGTTACACCGCGGGTAAATAGGCTTGAGCCGTGAGTACGTGGCAACACGCCAACTTCCCTAGACCGTGGACGAATGTCGGTCAGGCCACGACCATCTGGACGAACGTTCTCTTCGACAATTCCCTTTCGAACATCTTTGTGAAGTGCGCTCGTGAAGGCTTCGTCGTATTCACCGCGTAGCTCTTCATAGTCTTCACCGTGTTTTTCAGTCATAGCTGTGTGGAATTCTGTGCGAACAACCGAAACAAGTTCGTTGCGTTCTGGATAAGCGCGGCGTAGCGCTTCACCAAATCGGCCATCAACCCAAGCGTCAACTTCGGCCTGGATGTCCTCGTTCGGTAGAACTAGTTCGTATTCTAGTTGTTCAACACCGACCTTCTCTACTAGTTCGCGCTGCAGTTTTATAGCGCCCTGGAACTGCTGGTAGGCCCATTCGATAGCCGCCAGAACGTCTTCTTCTGACACTTCGTTAGCGCCAGCTTCGACCATCATGATTCCCTTTTCAACACCGGCAACGACTAGGTCTAGGTCGCTAGCTTCACGCTCTTCTGGAGTCAGGAAGGCTTTGAACTGACCGTCGACACGACCAACACGTAGACCAGCTACTGGGCCATCAAATGGTGCACCAGTTAGTGACAATGCAGCAGAGGCCGCAATCATACCAACCATATCAGGACGGAAAGATGGGTCCATCGAAAGGACGCTGGCGACAACCTGGACTTCCTGGCGGTAACCCTTCGGAAACAGAGGTCGAATCGGACGGTCGATCAGACGGCCAATCAGGATAGCCTCGTCACTCGGGCGGCCTTCTCGCTTTATAAAACGGCTGCCAGAAATCTTGCCGGCTGCATACATTTTTTCTTCATAGTCGACAGATAGCGGGAAATAATCCATCGCATACGCTGGACGACCACCGACCATGCTGGTTCCGAGAACGACAGTATCACCGTAACGGACCATGACACTAGCGCTGGTTCGGAAGCCAACGCGGTTAACTTCTAGTGTCAGCGGACGACCGCAAAAATCGCCGGTAACCGAGATGATCTCTTTACCGGTTGGGTTAATAGTAGACATATTCGTCTCCTTCTTTATTTGGTGCGGAGAGTAACAGGCAGGAAAACTGCTGCGTCTGAGAAGCTCTTCTATCCATCACTATCCGCGTTTGTACTCTGTTATTATAGCATTATGAATGAGACAACCGACCAGACAAAGATAGATTTTCACAAAACCGTCAGCGAAGCCTGTAGTCGCTACCTACAAATGTTCCCCGAAGAACAGGAACGCCTCGCGACTCTAACGGGCATGTTAGCCCGCCCAGAACTCGACCTGCGCCAGCGCAGTACAATCCCTGAAGGCCACATGTGTGCTAGTGGAATTATTTTACTGCCCGAATCAAAGATCCTGATGGTTGAACACAAAGGTTTGGGTATCTGGGTAGTTCCTGGCGGACATTACGACGAGACCGACCCGTCACTGACCGACACTGCTATCCGTGAAACTATCGAAGAGACTGGCATCGAGGGCGTCGAACTACACCCATGGCACCTGGAAAATGGCATACCTCTAGACATAGACACCCACCCTATTCCGGCAAATGACAAAAAGAACGAAGGCGCTCACCAACACTTCGATTTCCGCTATGTTCTGCGTCTAAAAGATGGCATAAACGCCGAAAGCGACCACAACCTCGATACAAACGAAGTACTGTCACTGCGTGCGACACCATTTAGCGAAGTTGACCCGTCTATGAGCATTTACGCTGCCGTCCAAAAGCTTGGGCTACTAGACAGTTAGTTTGCACTAGCAATCTTTGCAACTGAGTCTTTATAACACTCAGGGAGATCCCTCTCTAGTGCATGTGGCAACATCGAGCCAGCAGGACAAACCGTGGCGTAAACACTACGAACTTCAACGGTGTCGTTTTCGCGGTCAAAGTTGTTGAACTGAACTATTTTGGTCTGAAAAAGTTTCAGAGTACGTGATGCAAGATGAACGCCTTCTTTTATGTCATCCTCGTCGATATCAAAGCCCGCACCGTCCTTCATACTGTCGTGACTGAGAACTATTGCCGGTAAGATATTGTTCACCAGAGCTCTCAAAAGTTTCGGGTTTGGCACCAAGTTGGCCTCGCCGTCCACATCTGTTTCCGGTACAAATACTTCACTGTATATCTCTGGGCTTTTAGCAAGGTAATCTGGGTGATTTTCGAAGAACTTTTCTGCCATACGGATAAAGCGCTCCTGAAATTCAACCAGCATCATCTGAACTTCTGGACGAGCAGCTAGCTCATCGGCACGACGAAGCGTACTAGCGTCATAAGGACGGCTCTGGATATCGTAAGCCTCGATCATACCCTTGGCATCTGTGGTAGATATAACAAGCGGCTTCAATTCTACCCCTTCTACATCTATCTCATTTGCTGGGTAAAAAGACTGTTTGTTGTAGCCGCGCAAAATATCTGAGTCACCCACACCATAGGCCTCTTTCGCTTCCATAGCATGGTTTTGAATATCATTTTCCAGGAACTCTTTTAATGCTTCCGTGCTGGCTTCGAGATGGGTTGTACCGTCATTCGATAACTCAATCATTTCGGCACGAGCTTTTATGTCTGGCATGCGGCGTGACAGAAACTCCATGGTAATACGAGCTGCGAGTGATGGATTGACCTGAAGTGTTTCGCTGTAGGTATCGATACTGCTCAGAACCTTTATCGGCAATGATTCCTCGGAGTATGTTCGTTCTATAATGTCTTTTATTTCCGGGTAGCTGCGACCTTCACCAATACGTAGGTAGTCGTTCAGTTCATAGCCCGCTTTTGTTCCATGCTCTACACCAACATGTGAAGCACGACTCCAGTAGTTGTCGAGGAGTTCGCGGTAGGCCTGAGGGCTCTTTTCTATGTCATCAGTACTAGAAAATGTCTCCTGCAAATGCTGGCGAATCGTCCGCTGGGCCATGGATGTATCAGTCAGCTCAGGTGCGTTATAGGCTTCTTCGGAAGCGTGCCGGCTGGTCCGCTTATCCTGTGCCTTTAGATCGCCAAGGTAATGTGAAAGTTGTTCGGTAGACATTTTTATCTGTTTATTTTGGTTCGTCTAGATAAATATACATTAGCACAAACGTTACTATAAGTCAATAGAAAAGGCCGGAAGCCACGCGTGAATACCACGCGTAACTCCCGGCCGCAAACGACCGTCTAGCTGTCCTGATCGTTTCTTTCGGGAAAAAGCCTCTTCTCTGACTCTTCCAGAGCTTCTCGCGCCTTGGTGAGTCGCTCCTTAGCTTCGTCGAGCCGCTCTCCCTCAGCCTTGGCGAGATTCGCCTCGGCATCACGCACCTCTTGTTTAGCGTCCAGCCAAACGCGCTGGGGATTGTTGTTGTCTCCCATAAGATGCACCTTATTCGATCAGGCTACTTGCGTAGCCATCAGTCATTGCAGTGTATATTATAAACTATTTTTACGTTTTATCCAAACACCTCAAGCATCAAAAAGACGCCCTACGGACGCCTTTTTTGATAATCTACGCTAAATTATTTGCGCAGACCAAGCTTTGCAACGACAGCCTTGTAGGCTTCGAAGTCTTTGTTCTCAAGGTATTTCAAGAGGCGCTTGCGCTTACCAACCATCTGGATGAGACCGCGACGAGCCATGTGGTCGTGCTTGTTGGCCTTAAGGTGTTCGGTTACCTCTTTGATACGAGCCGTCAGAATAGACACCTGAGCCTGTGGGCTACCGACGTCATTCTTGGCGACCTGAGTCAAAGCAATCGCTTGTGATTTGTTCTCTTTACTAATCATCAGTCGCTCACTATACCAGTTCTCCCCTGTTTTTTCAAGACGTGTTGCCCGTGCACACCGTTTCGTGTAACATTTTGAATACTAACGCGTTACCTCTTATGGTAGTAAGTAAAACAAAAGTTCCGTGCTGGTTGGGCAGGTTCGGGGGAAGAGAGATCGATGACTATCCTGCAATTTATAGCAAACACCTGGCAGCTCCATGCTGGTGATATCGCCGTTTTTACGTTTTGGGCCTGTGTAGGCTGTGGCGTATGGATGGTAATTTACACACTACTGGAGGCGCTGCGCGCCTTCGGATTGATCGCTAAGCCGATAGCTATTTACGAAAACTTTGGCGTAGAAGCCAGTCGATACTAAGCTTCCGCCATTATTTCATCTAGTGTTTTAGCATCCGCTATGTCGTAGCCAGCAATTTTAGTCCGGCGTAGCTGACTGCAATACGCCCCGGTTCCGAGTACTTTGCCTAAGTCTTCGCCTAGTGTGCGTATATAAGTACCGCTGCTAACATGAGTACGGATCTTTACCTCTGGATAACTGTAGTCGAGTAGTTCTATGTCATATATGGTCACAGTACGTGAGGGAATATCAACCTCCTGACCCTTGTGGGCTAGTTTGTATGCTCGAACGCCGCCAACTTTTATAGCCGAAAAGGCTGGTGGAACCTGAGTTATTTCGCCCTTGAAACCCTCTAGAGCCTCTAGGACGGCTTTTTCAGTCGGTACAAGATCCGACACTGCTGTTATCTCTCCCTCTATATCACCGGTGTTGCTAGTTTCACCCAAGTGAAAAGTTGCCTCGTAGACTTTGTCCAGCTTCAGAAACTCGCCAGCCTTTTTTGTTCCATCGCCTAGCAATATGATGAGCAGCCCGGTCGCAAATGGATCTAATGTGCCGGCATGACCAACTCGCAGCTGACGTTTGGTAGGCTTCTCGCCCTTTTCTGTGTATTGACGACGAATACGTCCGCGAATCTTTGCCACGACGTCAAAACTGGTCCAGCCAGCTGGTTTGTCGACGAGAAGTATGTCATCTGCCATATCGACTACATTATACTTTAGGTATGAAGAAACTGCTTTTTGGTATATTTGCACACCCTGACGATGAGGCTTTTGGGCCAAGCGGCACACTGCTGAAGCTGGCGGACGAAGGTGTCGATTTGCACCTGATATGCCTGACCGATGGTGAAGCCGGTCAAAACCCGGATGAAGTGCCGGACCTGGCCTCTCTCAGGTTGAAAGAATGGCAAACAGCCGGCCATTTGCTCGGCGCCAGCAGCAGCCACGCCCTTCACTACCCGGACGGCGGACTAGAAAGCGTAAGCCAGACTGAGGTCGACGAAAAAGTCAAAGACATCGTAGTCGAAGTCCTCGCCAGCTACGACCTGCCGAGCGAGGTGTCGTTTATGACGTTTGAGCCACAGGGTTTAACCGGCCACAAGGACCACATATTTGCCTCTGAACTCACCGCCAGACTAGCCAGAGAAATGCCGACCAGCGAAGTCTGGTATTTTTGCCTCAACAGCGACCAGGCACCTCTGGAAGGTACCGAATACTACCAACCACGCGGTCGCGAAGACAGCTACATAAACCTAGAGGTCGACGTTACGCCTTGGCAAGACAAAAAGAACCAGGTCATGGATGCTCACTATACCCAGCGCCGTGACGCCAAAACTATGAAAGCTCTCGCGGGATCGCACGAGAGCTTTCATGTCGAAAAACTTAGCTAGCTAGGGTTGGCCAGGGATCTTGAACTGACCAGGATCGGCCGGAACACTAGGTGGCACAGGACTCTGAGCTGATGGTACTACACCAGGGGTAGCCTGAGGCATCTCACCCGGAAGTGGTGGTAGTGTCGAAAAGTCTGGTAGCGGTGGCGGTGTCATAGATGGCGCACTAGTTGAAACATCAGCTGGTGGCGCAGCAGCCGGCTGATTGTGAGCGACGTCAAATACCGGCATCGCGCCAGTTGACTCGAGCGGCTGACCCGCTGGACTGAACGGCATAGAATTCAGGGCTGCGTCGATAGCTGCACGAGCTTCTTCGGCCGCTTTGCCACGCGTCTGCGAGTCTATTTCGGCTAGCGTCGGTTCGCTGTGTGGAGTTTCTATAGGAGTTGGTTCAAAACTAAGCGCTGAGTCATCCGTACTCTCGAGTGGCTTATTTGGCTCCTCTGGAGCAGGCTCAAAACTCGGCGGAGTTGGTAGCGGACTTGGCACAGGTGCTGGTTCTGGAGTTGACGGTGTTGCCTCCTGAGGCGGAGTTGGTTCGTCAGGTTTTTCCTCCGTAACCTCTGGTGGTGGACCTGCCGGCAGGTCGTGACTCAGTAACTGGTGATTGGCGTGGGACAGCGCTTCATCACGTTTGGCTTCTTCGGCGTCTTCTGTAGTGGCGTTCAGTGTGCCGCCGAAAGTAGGTTCGCTAACTGGTTCGGTTCGCCAGCTACGTTCCTGTTTGATTATCTTTGGGTGCTCAGTTGGTGGCTTTGGTAGCGGAGGCAGTCCAGCGGCGCTTTCCATCTCATTTGCTGCGTTAGCCAGATCTTTTTGCAAGTCATTTACAGATAGGGTTGGCCTTGCCGGTTCAACCGCAGCAGTAGGTGCCGCTTGCTGCAGACTCTTGGCTAGTTCGTCCTCGGCCTCTTTCAACGCATCGCTGCCAGGGCTAGGTAGCGGCTGTGCGTCTGGTTTCGGAGTGTGTTCGATGTTTAGTGAGCCATCGGCACTCGCAGCCGGTGGAGTAGGAGCAGCTGAAACTTTTTGCGACTGCCCTTCGGCCAATTTGGTCGTACCGTCAGGCGTAGGAATTTCATGACCTTCCTCTAGTTTTGCGGCGATAAGCTGCTGGTTTGCACCGGCCGCCATCAGCTGAGCCGCCATTGTCATGACGCGAGGACTGGTGTGTTCGTTGCGGAATCGATCAGTTGCAGACACGATACCAGTTAGTAGTGCGGTTGCAATCTGTTGGTCTAGAAGACCTGGTTGCAGAGCTTCACTGAGGCTCATTAGCATTTCACAGAGGCTGCTGGCAGAAGTGTCGGTCCAGTCTATCGAACCCAGTCCAGTAGCCTGACCACTGAGGTTGATGGTCGCGACCGTGGCGTCGTGTAGAATTCGACCGTGTGCCGTGATGGCCGCGTCGAGGTCTTCACGCTTCTCTACTCCCAGAGCAATGATAGTTTCGACATTAAAGTCACCCTGCGAGAACTGGAGATCTTTTTCGTTGATAACAGTCCTGTACGGCGTTATAAAGATACGAACAACGTCGTCTTCGACTTTGTAGCGGAGACGATCGGCTTTTTCCTTGTCGAGAGCGATTATGAAGTCGCGCAGACTGTCGACAGTATTTTCAAATGTCTTACCTGGATCCAAAAAGTTAATAGCCTGTGGAATCTGGCCGCTAAAAACAGCTGTGCCGTGCTTGTCTAAACGGTTTAGCATCAACGTTAGACTTAGCGCAGCCGAAAGCTCGTCAACCGACGGATTACTTCCAACGGTCACTAAGATGTTAGTTGAGTTTTTTATACGCTCAACTATCTGTTGCTTGGCGTTCTGCTCTGCTTGCATGGTATTTTTCTTTTTGTCCCGGATTTTTGTGTGTAAGTAGACTTTGGGCAAATAGTAACATAAGCATTACTAGTGAGTCAAGGATAATGCCCTACGGGGGTCTCTTTACAGATTGCCTCTGTTAGGCTATAATTTCTTAGATTGTTTTATCAGCTTTAATACATAACAAAAGGATTTAACTGTGCCAATCATCAAATCAGCTATCAAGCGTATGCACCAGACCGCAAAGCGTCGTGCACGTAACCAAGGCGCCAAGCGCGATCTAAAAAGCGCCGTCAAAGCATTTCTAGCCAAGCCGACTAGCACCACTTTTGCTGCTGCTCAGAGCGAGCTAGACACTATGGTAAAGAAAAACCTTCTGCCAAAGAACACTGCTGCCCGCCGCAAAGCTGCCCTTTCTAAGGTTGCTAAAGAAGCCGGTGTCAAGCCAGCAGCTGCAAAGAAAGCCCCTGCCGCTAAGCCTGCAGCGAAGAAACCTGCAACCAAGGCCGCTGCAAAACCAGCTGTCAAAAAAGCTCCAGCGAAGAAACCTGCGGCTAAGAAATAACAGCCAGTAGATACAGTAAAAGCCCCGCCAAGTGCGGGGCTTTTAGATACTAAGTAGTGTGATCTCCAGCTGCTGCCATGGCTCAGCGCTGGTCTTTATCTTCATGTCGGCCTGGGCTAGCTGCTGAACCAGACGCTCTACCCTGCCTTTGCCAAGGTTCCTGGCCGCTGAACTAAGTTTTTTGACTACAAATGGATGCACACCCATATCTTTAGCCACCTCGTCCGGACGACGCGCCCCAGCGTAAACCAGTGCTAACAGTGCTGCCACCTGTGAACTTAACAAACCGAAAAACTGATACGGATCTTCACGCTGACGCAGCAAATCGAGTAGTTCTGTTACTCGGGCCTGGTTTCCAACAAAGACTGCGTCCAGCAGTTCGAAAGCTGTCGCCTCTGGGTACGGCTCAGCTATATCAGCGATCAGCTCACGGGTTATCGGCTTTTCAGACAACAAAAGTTTTTTCAGCTCGTTGCTCAGACGCCACTGATCACGACCGACATAACTAACCATATAGCGCGCGAGGTCAGGCGTTAGTTGCCCACCCTGCTGCCTAGCCACGGCCTGGATCCAAGCCACTAATGACTGTTCGGTTGGTTCTCCGTGCTCGCGGATATCGGCGTGTTTTTGCAGCAGTTTATAGGTTTTAGTGCGCTTGTCTGGGCTTGGCTCAACCATGACTACATCAGTTTCGGCTGGCACTTTTTCTACCCATTTTTCTATTTCCGACCACAGGCTGCGGTTTGCGCTAGCACCACGAATCACAACTAAACGCTCTGGAGAAAACAGACTAACTCCGGCAAATATGTCCGGCAAATGGCGCGGCTCTAGTTCTAGACCGTCAAAGCGTTCAACATCACCGTGAAAAGCCGATGTTTTCACGCGTAGCGCCTCTGTTATAGCGTAATTATTCGCCCCAGTTAGAACCGTTATCATGCTGTTGGCGCCACCTGGCAAACTGGGCAAATGTGCGTACCGCGACCGGCGACGCGAGTTTTTTCTATGATGACATCAGGGTGACGCGGGCAGGCCTGGCCTTCGCGACGAAAAACCCGCGCAAAGTCCATATAGCTACCCCGTTTGCCTTCGGCGTTGACGTAGTTTTTGTTGGTACTACCACCCTTCTCTATCGACAAAGCCAGTACGGTTTGTAGTTCGTGCAAAAGTAATGCTAGTTCGCTGTCACTAACATCGCGAACCCGCCGTGCCGGATGGATTTTTGCTCCCCACAAACCCTCGTCGGCATATATGTTGCCAATACCGGCTATGACGGATTGGTCGAGGATGGCTGCCTTTATAGTAGTTCCATTACGGCGACGAATACGTTCGACAAAAATACTCGCGCTCATGTCGTCTTCGAGCGGTTCAGGTCCAACCTTTTTCATAAAATCAATGTTCGGAACTTCGATAGTTGGATACAATTTGACCCAACCAAATTTGCGCTGGTCGTTGAAATACAGATGGCTACCGTCGTCGAAGGTTAGTATTACCCTGGTTGAACGATCAGGCAGCTCACCGACTAGACTGTCGTTCGGATGTCCCGCACCGAAAACTTCTTTGCCACGAAAAACGAACTGACCGGTCATTTTCAGGTGGCAAACCAAGCTATGACCACTAGATAGATCTATTATGAGAACTTTGGCACGACGACGAACGTCGGTAATATGCGCGCCCAAAACAAACTGTTCGACTTCAGCAGGCGAGTTCGGAAAACTTCGTGGGTTATCGTGAGAAACCGACTGAACACGTTTTTTTAGGATCAGCGTTTGTAGGCCGCGCTTGACGGTTTCGACCTCTGGTAGTTCTGGCATACAACCAGTATATCAGGGTGGCTACTGGTCGTTGTCGATGACTTCGGCGACTTTACTATCTGCTTTTAGGTTTTGCCAGAAAAGTACTTGTTCAGCACGAACCTGGACTGTGTCGTCTGGGCCATAGACTTCGTTGCCTACTTTAGATATAGAAACGTTACTACTGTCGGTCTTCTTGTCGTCACCCTCAGAAGTACTGGTTTTAGTCGTATAGTAGGCGTTTTCCAGGGTGAGATACGTGCCGGTTGTGTTTTTTAGTTTACCGAAGAACACCTGGCCGTTGTCTAGAAATACTGCCTGGTAGCGATCACTGGCAGGTTTTGGTCCAGCAAATACTGTGTGCCGAACCACAGCACCAACTCCCAGGAATAAAACTACTGCTACAGCTAGACCTACCCAGAGCCATTTCTTGCTGCCCGGTGATGTAGGTGTGCCAGTTGGTGTCGGCGTGGCTGTCGGACGCTCGCTAGGACGTACTGTGCCGCGACCTGATGCTTGTTGTCGTGGATCCATAAACCAAAATCTCCCTATAGTTACGCTTGTGTTTACTTAGGGTCTATCATAACATTTTGCGTTCAAGCCAACACGCCGCGCTCGTAGAGTTCGTCAAACAATTGAGTGTTGTCTAGATAATGAATAGCCTGCATACCAGCGACCTCGGCACCCTCGCAGTTATCGGCGATGTCGTCGATCATGATACAGTCACCCGGGTCAACACCGAGTCGATCTGCCATCAGGCTAAAGGCCTCTGGGTTTGGTTTGGCTATCGACTCTTCACCACTCAAAACCACTTGATCGAACAAGTCATGAAGCTGGTTTTTGTTAAAAAAGTCCTGTATCCAGTCGCGTCCGATATTGCTAAGCAGACCGATTTTGTACCGACCTTTTAGCTGCTCAGCGATCAACGTTGCTAGCTGAGTGTTCAGGCGATGTTCCTCGGCTATATAGTTGCTGACCTCTTCTACACTCAGCCCAACCACCTCTGACACACGCTGCAGGTATTCGTCGCGACTCAGATAGCCATAGTTACTGGCATTGTTTATATCTCTCATCTCGTCGCGTTGTTCGAACGGAACTTGCGCAAGCAACGACGTTTTGTTGTCTATATACAAAACGCCGAAACAGTCAAAAATGATCGCTTTTATGTCCCGTGCTGACATACTACTTTCTATTGTGACACAGTCTGAGCAAACAATGCCCTTAGGCGCTCGCCTAACAGTTCAGGCTGTGTGAAAACAAAGCTTTTCACGTCACCGACTTCGTTGGGGTCAATCCGTATCAAGGTCACGAGCACCGCTTCATCTCCGTGGCCGTTAACTTCGCGAGCGTAACCGTGTAGTTCGGCTTGGCTTGCTTCGTCCGGAGTCATCCGGCCTTCACGGACTAGATCCTTTAGGCGGTAATGGAACGACGAACTGGTTTTGCAGTCGATGTTTAGCGAATGTTTCGACACCGGGTCAGTGACTATCATGTCGACACCCATAGCGTCTTGGCGTCGCGAAGTCATGACGACATCAAAACCTTGCTGCAGCGCACCTAAATACACCGCCACTTCCCGGCTCAGACCACGCGTGATCGCTTCGAACTGCTCTTCGGAAAACATCCGGGCGCCTACTTGGGCGCAAAAACGTGCTATCTCGTGGCGTGACACATCTATAAAATCCTGACGCTGCTCGACAGACAAGGCGATAACCGTTGAAACAAAAGCGTCGTTAAAATCTATCAGTTCATATAGATTTTTGTCGCTACTATGATACCCGCCCTCGTGCGTGTCCATGTACTGCTGGGCGCGAGTTGCCGCTGGTGAGCGCAAAACTAGTAACACGAACCACTCGATAGCGTCGTCAGACACCTCGGCACGGTGGGTTTGTTCGTTGACGGCCGCTCCTAGGTGCTTGACGTCCAGACGATGCCAACGGCTGCCGTAGACTTCACGTAGCAGCTTTTCCAGGCGTGCCCGCATCGACTCCGCTAGATTTGTCGGTGGCCTGGCAAATTTTTTACGAACGCGGTATCGCCGCCAAGCGTGTCGCACCACCTAAGCCTCACCCCAGTTTTTACCAGAACTAACATCTACTTTTAGTTTTATTCCCAACTCGGGATAAATATTTTCCATAGTTTCCTTTAGTAGTTTTCCAACCTTATCAGCATTTTTTTCTGAACATTCAACCAATATAGAGTCGTGGATCTGCAATACTTGTTCACCCAAATCCCCGAGTTTTTCATCGACGTCCAGCATGGCCATTTTCATCAGGTCAGCCTCGGTGCCCTGTATCGGCATGTTGGCGGCAGCCCTCTCGCCAGCTGCACGGACAACAAAGTTAGACGATTTAACGTCAGGAGTTGGTCGGCGGCGACCAAAGTAGGTTTCGACAAAGCCTTCGCGTTTGGCGTGCGCGATTGTGTCATCGATGTATTTACGGATAGGCGCTCGCAGACGGAAATATTCGTCGATAAATTTGCGCGCATCGTTAAAACTCATACCGGTGTTTTGCGCCAAAGCGTGCGGCCCCATGCCGTAGAGCACACCAAAATTGATCACCTTGGCATCGCGACGCTGGGCTTTTGTCACCTGGTCCAGTGGTATGCCGTAAACATCGCTAGCAGTTTTAGTGTGGATGTCGAGGTCGGTGTTAAAGTCCTTAACCATCTGTTTGTCACCGGCTAGCACTGCTGCTAGGCGCAACTCGAACTGACTGTAGTCGGCGCTAACGAAGACATTGCCCTTCTCCGGTACAAACGCCTCACGGATCTTGCGACCTATTTCGCTCCTGATCGGGATATTTTGCAGGTTCGGGTCGGCGCTACTTAGTCGTCCTGTTGCCGCTACGTCCTGACGAAAGTCGGTGTGCAGTCGGCTGTTTTCGTCTACCAATTTCGGCAAAGCCTGAACATAGGTATTTTGCAGTTTCGTCAGTTCACGGTACTTTTCTATCAGCTCGACTATCGGATGTTGACCACGCAGTTTGTCGAGCTCTTTCTGACCAGTGCTGTAGCCGGTTTTACCCTTTTTGATACCTATGGTGCTCAGTTTTAGTTTGTCATAAAGCACCTCGGCCAACTGAGTCGGTGAGCCGATGTTAAACTCGTTGCCAACTAGGTGGTACATTTCGTCCTGGACCTTCGTAATGTCGCGCGACAGGTCTTTGTCCATCGTCGCCAAAAATTTAGTGTCCAGACGTATGCCGCGGACTTCCATGCGCGCCAGCACCGGCATCAATGAAAAGTCGATGTAGCGTGCCACGCTAGCCAGTTTCGGCAGATCGTCCAGTTTGGCCGCCTGCTCTTCGAACAGCTGCCAGATAGCTGCCACGGCCTGTTCGGGAACGGTCGCGTCGATACCTACCAAGTCCTCCAGTAGACGTGATTT
>CBRAFJ010000014.1:0-13803 GCA_967755195.1 uncultured bacterium
ACTACGTAGCCTAGGCAGCTATTCGTTCAGATAGCCGCAAAATAACCGAGGTAGTAGGTGTGCTTTGCCCCGAAGGGTTTAAAAACTTGTGAGTGGAAACTGCCGAAACAGAGTACCCACATAGCTAGGAACTAGTATAGGCGACCGTGACAGGTCTAACTAGTCTTGTTTTTTCCTTAAACCAGCGTGAAATTTAATATTTTCACGGTAAGCGTAGAAAGACAGTGGTCCCCTTGCCCTCTGTGGATTTTAGCCAGAGTTTGCCGCCATGTTGTTCGACGGTGCTGCGCGACATATATAGGCCCATGCCGGTGCCATTAGTTTCCTTTGATACAGCATTGCTGGCACGGTAGAAGCCCTGAAAAACCTTTTCCTGCTCTGCTTTTGGGATACCGATACCTTCGTCACTTATACCTATAACGTGCTGGCCGTCTATTTTCTCATACGAAACACTTACTGACGTGTGTGAGCGGCTGTATTTGATGGCGTTACTGACTAGGTTGTTTAGGACTCGTTTCATGCGCTGGGCGTCGCAATTGACGTAGACTTTTTCGGGCCAGTCACCCGACAGTTCTAGCGTGACGTCTTTTTGCTGAGCTGGTAGTTTCTGGGTGGCGAATATGCCACGGAGCATATCGTGTAGGTCGGTGCTGGTCCGGACAAGTTCTTGGTTGCGGCCAGCCTGCCAGTTGGCGAGCTGCAGGATGTCCTCTATCGACTCCTGTAGCCGCAGTGTGCTGTCGTACATGCTTTTGATGGTCGTTCTCGGTTTTTCTGCCAGCTTGCCGTCCAGTAGAGACTCTTCGCCCCAACGGATGCCGGTTAGTGGTGTGCGTAGTTCGTGTGAGGCTATTGATACTAGTTCAGAGCGCATGCGCAGGCTTTCGGCGCGGCGTCGGCGGGCGTTGTCGTTGATGACGAATATCAGAGACATCAGTAGTGTGGCTAGAACTGGCGCGCTAGCGACAACGAACAAAATGTTGTAGTAGGTGCTGGTCGACATGTCGAACCCAGCTAGGGCTATGACCTGGCCATTGTTGTCGATAACCGGTGCTAGGACACTCATATGGCTACTGCCTGTGTGGTTAAGCGGCTGCAGGCGCATAACTTGGCGGCTAAAGAACCCAGAGACCAGCTCGGGCTGAACGTCGTTTATAACTTGCCCGTTTGATGCTCTCGATGGATCGGTGCTGGCTAGCACACTGACTTTGTTAGTGCTATCTATGGTCAGTATGTAGGCGTAGCTGGTTTCGTCGAGGGATAACGCAGCCGCCTGTAGCTGTGACGATAAGTATGCGCGGCTACTCGCCATGTTTGCGTCTTTGGCTTTTACCGACGCTACTCGTTCCTTGTCGAGCAGCGAGCTAACCACAGTAGCGCGCTGGTCGATGTTGTCATCGTAACCCTGTTTTACCAGGTAATAACCCAGTAGACCAACCACTAGTCCGGAGAGTACAGTCAAAAGAACCTTGACGTTCGTAGTGACAAGGAAGAGTTTTTGCGGTTCGTACAGATTGGTTGGTTTTTTGTTTTTGGGTTTCACGGCTGCCTACGCGCCTTTTAGTTTGATGGCAAGGGAACGTATTTTTTGACGAGTTCTACTATCTGCTCTAGTGTGACGTCGGCCTTCAGTATGTAGTCGTGAACGCCGTGTGCGATGGCATCGTTGATGACGCGAGGTTCATATAAGTTAGTAGCAAAGACAACTTCGACGCTTTTGCCCCAGTCGTCCTGGCGCAGTTGGATCAAGGTTTCTATACCGGTCTGGTCTGGCATCTGCTGGTCCAGCAGGATGAGCTGTGGTCGGGTTTCAAGAGCTATTTTTAGGCCAGTCTTGCCGTCGGATGCTTCGGCGGTACGAAAACCGGCTTCGGTTAGTTTGTCGACTAGTGATCGGCGCAACAGATTGTCGTCGTCAACTACTAGTACTTGGGCTATAGAATCAGTCATATGGCTCTATTCTAGTCCACCGCAGAGTATTTCGTAAAGAAAACTCGTGTTCTTAGCAATGATAGTCGGACTAGGACTACAGTTACGTGTAGGCATAATATTATGGCAAAGATACCTATGCCTATCGCCAAAGTTGCCTGATATATTGGCATCGAAAAAGCGCTGTATATGAGGGCTAGTATATGGGGTAATATGCTGTAGCGGAAGGTTGCCAAAAAGCCGATCAGGCCAACAGTAGCAGCTAGGCGCAGTGCTAAGCCCTGAAAAGTACTCTCCAGCATACTGGCGCGGTCGTTTTTGAAAAACTGCAGCCTCTCGATAAAACCGACCTCGCTTTTGGCTTTTTGCCACAAGGAATTAACTACAGCGTAGATCATTAGGCCGATCAATGCCCACAGGACAAAGATGGTCGCATCGCCAATAAGCGGGCTGTTATTTATTGTGCCTACTATGTCTTTCGAGCCTTCTCCAGCCTGCTTTATGTTCTCTGTTGTTATCGAGACGTACTGGCTGAGCTCTGCGTCGCGTGATATCGCGCCAAATACTAGAAAACCGGCCAGGCCTACTGCTACCAGTATCGAGAATACGAACTCGAACCACGAAGGCGAAACTATTTGCAGTATGACATGACCGACACTTCTAGGTCTGCTCACTCGTGGTCTCCGTTTAGATTATGGGGTGCAAGGGTTTGGACGTTGTCCACTGGTTGGGCTGCTGTAGGTGTAACGAGAACCGACATATACGATGTCACCGATGTTCACCGCCGAGTCACCGTTAACATTTGCGATGTTGCCTGTGCCTGAGTTCGTGTAACGTGAGCCTATGTATACGATGTCACCGATGTTTATGCGACAGTCACGGTTAACGTCGAACTGTTCGGTTACGCGCACGCTGAAGGCAGCGGCATTTGTGACATTTTGGGCGGTTGAGTTGTCGGTAACGCGTATGACTACAGAGCGCGTGCCCTTAGTAACATCCGATGTATTTAGCTCAAAATTGAACGGTGCTGATGTTCGTGTAGCCTTGATAGCGCCATCAACCAGGATGTCTATACGGCCTATTCCGCTAGCGTCGCTAATGTTAACACCCGAGAACTGGTATGGACTACCGGTGATTATCGGTGAGCCGACGCTGAGCGAAGTTGGTATAACGACTGTTGGTCCGGTTGTATCAGTACCGCCAGTTGAGTTATTTACCGTGATAGCCACAGTAGAGCTGACTGTAGAGTTGCCTGCTGCGTCGTAGGCACGAACTGTCAAGTTGTGCGATGCGTTGCTGAGGTCAGTAGTGTCTAGTGTTGCTGTGAACGGTCCTGGTCCTGTTACGTCTTCGGCGTATTCAGTGCCGTCAGCTAGGAACTCTACCCTACTAACACCTACGTTGTCGCTGGCATTGGCTGTAACCGTTATAGTTCCGCTCTGCGCCGAGTTGTTTGTCGGTGATGTGATACTGACCCCGGTCGGTGCGGTAGAATCGTTGACAGTTACCGTAATGGGAGCGCTGAGTGAGCTATATCCAGAGGCATTGGTCGCCTTTGCTGTCAGTGTATGGGTGCCTACCGATAACGCGATATTTGCAAAGCTATACGGCGGGCTTGTGTCAGGCGTTGCCACTGGTGTTCCGCTTGCATCTTCGTCGTCAACATATAGGGCTACACTGCTAACTGTGCCGCCGTCAGGCTCGGTTGCATTGACGTTGACCGTCACAGGACTGTTGACGCTTCCACCAGTTGGACTGGTAATGTTGACCGCAGGTGGAGTGGTGTCCGGAGGGTTAGCGCAGTTGTCGCCAGTACCTGTTGGGGTACAGTTTGCGTCTGTGGTCATAACGACACGGTCCAGGTAGACATCTGCCGAAGTACCAATCATTTTTATGGTAGTTGGACTAGTGCTGCTAGCAGTGAGTGACATGGTGATGTTCGAGCCGCCAGCTGTTTTTGTCCAGTTCTGGCTGCCGCTCTGGAAATGGGTGGCTGGAGTGCCGCTATATAGACCGCTAGCGTTTCCTGTAACTGTGAAACAGTTAGTTACACCGTTGTTAGTTACTTCTAACATATAGCTGTTGCTGCCACTGTTTGGTGCCGCCATACGGCTCCATATGTGGTATGTTCCAGCTGTTTGTACGGTTGCGGTGCTAGTAACAGTTCCATAGTCTGTTGACGGCGCAGTACAGGCCGCTGCGTGGGCGGTAGACGGAGTAACTATGGTTGTGGCAGCAGAGGCCGCAAACAATGATACGAATGAAAGCAGTGCTAGAGGTATGCCGGCAAGTGCACGTTTCATTTTATTTGTCCTCCGGGAACCTTTTGGTTCCATCTGGCTCGATCACGGTTCCTATTTGGGGCGTATCGTTAGGCCGTATCTGGTCTAGTCTTGACTGGATACCGGCGTCGCTGCTGCTAGGTGGTAGCGGAGTGTTTGAGCCTAGGCTACCTGCCGGAGCCGGCATGGCTGCATATGCACTGATCTGCTGAGCGGCAGTTTTTGGTCTGTTACGCATCATCAGGAATGCAGCTACTGCGCCCGCCACGACGACTAGTGCGGCTAGGGCCCAACCCCAGGCTGGGAAACTGAACTGGGCGAACTGGTAGACAACGGTTCGAGTGTCGCCGTCAGCCAACAGGAGAGTTTGTGAGTAGGTTTTTTTGCCTTCAGTGTATTCTGCTTTGTGTGAACCGACAGGTACGTTGGTGAATGTAGCGTAACCTTTGTCGTCGGTGGTTGCAGTCTGTGGGTCAGAGTGCAGCGTGACTTTCTTTTTCTTCAGTGGTTTATGATTCTTGTCGAAAAAGCCGATCTTTATACTAGCGATTACGTTCGCGTCGTCTGCCGCAGTTTCCTCTGTTGGTGTCTCTGCACTAGGAGTAGATGGTGTGCCGGTTTCTGGTGTCGAGGTTGATGGTGACGAAGGAGTTGAAATTTTCGGAGTAGATGTCTTTGGTGACGAAGGAGTTGAAGTTGTTGGGCTGGTTGGAGCCGGAGTTGTTGGTGTTGGGTTGCTCGGCGCAGGTGCTGGTGTGGTAAATGTGATGGTCGATCCACCTAGGCTAGTACCTGCACCGGCATTACCGTCACTGTTTAGTAGTCGTGACGCATAGTCACCACTTGATGATAGCGAGAGCGCTGTAGTACCGCTGCCGCGCAAGGCTTTGAATGTCACAACAGCCAGGGTGCCGCCGTTTGTAGCTGATGTTGAATACCAGTCAGCGATAACAGTTGATCCCTGCTTCTGAGGGGCTGTTTGCTGCGTGAGTGCACCACCGTTTGACGCGGAAACGAACTGCAGAGCGCTCGAATCGTAAACCAGAGTCATTGCCCCGCCCCATATACCAGAGCCGCTGCCGGTTACGCTAACAGTTATATTGCTGCCATTGTTTACACTACCGCCGGTAACTGACATGCTGCCGATGGCAAATGCCTGTTGAAACGGTAAAAAGCTCGCTATGACTGCGAGAAATATTCCCCCGAGAAAGGTTAGTTTTTTTGTCATGTCTACCCTGCTTAATAACTTCTGAGAGTCATATAGATTGACCCGCTTACCGACACTATACAATAGCTGAAAGAAAAGCAAAAGCGTAAAAAGTGATATTTACATCACAATATATTACCTCTAGATAATCCACAGAGGCGGCGTATACTGACGGTATGGAATTCATGCAAAATCGATTCGTTCGACTGTCCGCCCTGACGATTCTAATAGGCGTAGCCTTCTGGGTTATCATCTGGCTAGTAATGACACTGATAGGTATACAGGACTTCCCTGTTTTCTTGCAGCTGGCGGTATCGTTTCTGGGCGCAGGTCTTTTGGTGTACAAGTTTCTTGCACCACGAGTCTTCTAACGTTTCTGTGACATATCTAACTGTCCGCTCCCGCTTGCCCGGGTAGACTAGACCATGCAAAAACCTAAACGAGAGGAGGTCATTTATGGCTACAGCCAACCGTGGATTTGCAGCTATGGATCCAGCAAAGCAGCGTGAGATCGCATCCAAAGGAGGACGATCGCAAGGCGCACAAAACAACCCTGGAAACTTTGCTAACGACCCTAAGAAAGCTAGTCAGGCAGGACGCAAAGGCGGTCGTGCCACAAAAAACGGTAGCTGATTTTGGTTATATAATTTATTCCAGTTTCGCTTTCCTGTGTCAAAGAGCCGCGTCGAGCGGCTCTTTTCTATTTTGGTCTGCTAAAGCTAGATTTAGATCGTGTCGTCGTCTTTGTGGGCGTGCATTGGCAGCCAGATAAAGGTGATAATCGCAGCAGCAAAGATAATTATTGAAGCCACTATCGATGCATGCGCTAGGCCACCCATGAAGGCTTCTTTGGCGGCGTTTGCGACTTGGGCGCCAGCTGGCCCTAGTTTCTCGGCGACGACTAAGGCGACAGCCAGAGAGCTCTCAATACCGTCTTTTACCGGACCGGCAAATTGAGCGGCAGTGTCAGCGATCTTGCTTTCGTAGCTAGCACTCAGAACTGCACCGAGCACGGCTACACCTAGCGCACCACCTAGCTCGCGGGTCGTGTCATTCATAGCCGAACCCATACCCGAACGGTTACGGGGCACTGAAGCCATCAAAATGGTGGTTCCTGGAGTCATAGCGACCGAGATGCCGAGCATCATGATGATCATGGTCGCTGCCAGGTGCCAGTAGGTCATGTCCTGAGTCCAGGTAGACATTACGACGAATGCAGCCGATGTTAGAAGCAAGCCAACTCCTATAGTTATGCGTGCTCCGAACTTTTTGACAATATTCGGCACAAGTGGCGAGACAAACATCATTGGTAGCATCAGCGGAACGATTAGCAGTGACGATTCAAGAGGCGTGTAGCCCATGATTAGCTGCATTAGCAGGCTCATCGAGAAGAAGACGCCAGACATCGCTAAGAAAACGAGTGTCAGGGTCAGGCTCGAGACCGAAAATGCCCGGTTCTTGAATAATTTCATGTCGAGCATCGGTGTTTTGGTTTTGAATTCCCATGCTACGAAGGTGACCATGGCGATTGCGCCCACAATCAAACTCGCTGCGACAGCCAGGTCAGTCAGTCCAACAGATGGAGCCTCGGTGATACCGTAGACGATGCCAAAAATACCGATGGCCGAAAATAGTCCTCCGAGCCAGTCGAGAGGTGTTTGCTCTTCGTCTTTTGACTCATGAGCCAGGTACTGGTTAGCAACAAAGCCAGCGATAGCGATGACGGCGCTGAAGTAGAACAGTGAATGCCACGTGAAGTGTTCGAGCAAGATACCGCTAATGATCGAGCCAAACATCATGCCGACACCAGCAACTGCACTCCAGATGGCGACCGCACGGGCCCGTTCTTTCTTTGGGAAGGTGTTGTTGATGATTGACAGCGTTGTTGGCATGACGAAGGCACCACCGAGTCCCATCACGACTCGCGAAATGATCAGTTCTGTACCGGTCTGAGCGATAAAGCCGGCATATAGCGATCCGAGGGTAAATATCGCCAGACCGAATTGCATCACAACCTTGCGGCCGTAACGGTCACCGACTGCACCAGCAATGAAAAGCAAACTGGCAAATACTAACGTATAGACATTTACCACCCATGTCATTTCTAGCTGAGACAGGCTGAGGTCGGTTGCCATCATCGGTAGTGCCATGTTCAGGCTGCTGTTGGCAAGCATGACACCGAGCAATGTTAGACAAAGCGTCGCAAGGATCCACCAACGCCAAGCGTAGGTATGCGGGTCGATGCCCTCAATATCATGGCCTTCCGGGGCATGACGAAGCCCGAATTTCTTTTTCAATTTTTCCAACTTATCGCTCCTTTGTTATCTGACGTATGTACGTGTTAGTTTTTCGTATTATGTTAGGCGCTTGACCTACTTGTCATACAATTCCTACAAAAATATACACTATATTGCGTCATGAGTACAGTGGTGTGGGCGAAAATCCACTGCGAGAGGGTCGGTTACAGTCGATCTAGGATATCGAGGCTTTGTTTTAGTAGCAAATCTTGGTCTGCTGCTGAGTCGATTTTGTGTACAGGAACGATTTTGCTAATAGCTTCTACAACAGGCTCGTATAAATTTTGATAGCTTTAAACTCGTTAGCGGGCATATGTTTCGTCAATGTCACGCTCGCCAGCTCGGCTGCCACGCTCAACGATTCTCTCTACTGCCTCGTCGTGGTCGACCGTTATATATAGCATGGCTCGTAGGTCTATTTCGGCGACGACCAAGGATGCTTTAAAGGGTCCGATTTGATCGACAAAGCGGGGGTAGCCGTCTAGTAGTACGACAGGTGTTTTCAGGTTATTTATCGCCTCGATAACTACGCCACTGACAGTTTCCTCGTTCATACGTATAGAATGACTCAGCAGACCCATCTCTTCCCTGACCTGATCGGCGTA
Source organism: uncultured bacterium (assembly GCA_967755195.1). GTDB lineage: Bacteria > Patescibacteriota > Saccharimonadia > Saccharimonadales > Saccharimonadaceae > CBRAFJ01. Next base: position 8,321 of record CBRAFJ010000014.1, read on the forward strand.
GGCCGACTGTACAACTCCTGCGACAATATCGCGCAGCTGGTCACCAATGGAAACGAAGCCATATTTTTCGTTTGTGTATACGATGTTTTCGGCAAGTGTAGTCTTTCCGCTTCCCGGTAACCCACCCAGTAGGACTATTTCCTGTTTGCTCATGACGGAAGTATAACAGGACTATTTGAGCAATCATGAATGAATGGGGAATCGACTCACCTCCGGCGAGCCCGAAACTTCGCGGTCGACAGCATAGCAGTCGCCGGAAGGTTTCCTTGCGAACTGCCGCTGGCAGTTCTCACCCGATTGGGCAACCGGGGTTCAGTTTCACTACGCGAAACAACCACGAAAAAGGCCCACCGCAGGGGTGAGCTATTTTCGTGGTGACCGCACGGGGAATCGAACCCCGATTGCCGGGATGAGAACCCGATTTCCTAACCGTTAGAAGATGCGGCCGCAATCAACGAAAATAATAGTAGCACAACAGAGGCCAAATGTCCAAGAACGCTATAGTGTCGAGTTCAGTATAGAGCCGTCACTCCAGCGGTTGTTGATCCACTGGTTGCCTGGTCGACTTGGGTCAAAACTGGTACTTGCGCCCCAGTAGCCACAGTTCGGTCCACCTGGATAGCCAGGAGCAGTTTTGCGGAAGATGTTATCCTTAAAAACTATATGGTGAACTTGGTCTAGCTCACCGGAAGTAGAGCCACCGTAGGAGCAGTATCCACCACTTGTCGGCATATATAGATTAGCCTCGACTAGACTGTCGTGTGGTGGCGATCCGTCGTGACTGTATCCGGTCTGGTTCGCCGAGCATCCAGAGCCGTCAAACTCTGACTGATGTTCTGCAACGTTACACCAAAACGTGTTGTGTCGAAGTGTTGCGTATGCGGCCATACGTACTGTTGAGTTGTGTGCTAGACCTGCGAAGTCTTCTAGAGGGTCGTGTAGGAACGAGTCCTGGATCGTACAACTTTGGCACCATGCCATGCTCTGACCACCGCTTACGTTAACGCGTCGCGCTACATAGTAACAAGGCTGTAGGCCGCGGTAGTTCAGATCGTTAACGTGTATGCGGCTGTCTTCTATTGTGACCGAGTAGTTACCGGTACAGCTGTCGACATACACGTTTCCGTTTATCTGTGAATTTCGTACTACAACGTTGGCAGCGCGGATGTTGAGACCACAGTTGACTAGTTTGCTGTCGATGACAGTGTTGGCGGTGGTGATAGTACATGATCCTGTATATGCCGTCAGAGTCGTGCCAGATGGTACGCCAGTGTTGCCTTCGTATGGCCAGCAGCCACCCATGCCGTCAGGGCCACCCGGCATGTGCTGAGCGTTTGGACATGTGCCGGCAGCTGGTGGGGTTGAAAACTTTATGGCAGACGAACCAGATGCAGATGAATCGGCAACCGCAGACGCTCCGGCGGTTTTAGTACCGCTTTCCGGTTGAACACTGGCGGTAGGTGTGACGGCGTACGAAGAAACAAGAAAGTACACACCCATAAAACCGCTAATTACCGCAACAGTGACTAGGGTGAGGACTTGTGGTCGTTGTAGTTTTATATGTAGGGCTTTCATAATGTTTCGCTTATCTTAGCAAACAATCGGGACTGTGCCTATCGGAAATTTGTAAAACTGAGCGGGAAATCGAAGTCCTTGTCGCGTAGCAGCTGCATGATTTTTTGTAGCTCGTCCTTGCTATTACTGGTGACACGAACGGCATCACCCTGGATCTGTGGCTTTGCTTTTGCAAACTCGTCGCGGATAGCTTTTGTAATTAGCTTTGCTCTGTCGCTATCGAGCCCAGCTACAAATGGTATGTCTTTGGTCATTTTCAGGTTGCTGGACGCAGGTTCTTTGGACAGGTCGAGAACCTTGGTGCTCTGGTTGCGGTTTATCAGACCGCGGCGAACGATGTCGACGATGGCCTCTAGCTGCATTTCACTGTTGCCCGTGACGACGAAACCAGTTTTGTCACCGAGCCAGTCTAGCCCTGCGGGTGTGCCTTTGAAATCGTAACGGTTGCTCAGCTCGCGGCCGGCTTGCATGAAAACGTTGTTTATTTCGGCCTTGTCGTAGTCAGAAACTACGTCGAAAGAAAAATTCGCCACGTTACTGCTCTCTCACTGTGATGTATCCGGTAATTTCAGAGTCTAAATGATCATGATACAGCCAGGTGCCAACTTTCGTGGCGGTGTACGATGCTGACTCGCCCTGCTCTAGAGCATCCAGGTTCATTTCTGGGTTGACGGTGTGGTCCGGGTGGTTGCCAGAACTAAACTGAACGGTACGCTGCGATTCGTTTTTGACGGTGATAACAGTCCCCTTTTTGACCGATATGTTTTGAGGTGAGAAACCAGTGCCAGAAAAAGTTATAGTCGTCGCCATGTCGTCTATGGTGATTACTTCACCGGTCGGCCCATCTGTCGTCTCGTGGCTGTGCTCGTGTTCGTGATCGCCATGGTCGTGTTCTACGGTGGTAGCAGAGTCTGTATCGCTCTGAGTGTTTTTCAGCAGCACTAGTGAACCGGCTATTATTCCAGCAATCACTACGAGTGCCACTATGGCTATTATCACTAGGTTTTTTGACTTCATTATTCCTCCCCTGCCTTAGTCATCTGTTGGATGATGTCTATCAGTTTGCGCGGAGTGATGTCGGCTTTTATCAAGTAGGCGTCGGCCTTGGATTGCATGGACGCGCGGGCCTCTTCATCCTGATCAAAGTTTGTCATGACGATCACCCGACTGTGTGGGATCTTGTCCTCTTTGCCACGCAACACATCTAGAACAACTGTACCCTGGGCTTCCGGTAGCATGATGTCGAGCAAGATAAGGTCGTACGTCTGGCTAACAGCAGCCTTGGCGCCCTCTTTGCCGCTAACTACCCAGTCGACCTTGTAGCCGGCCTGCAGCAGGCTGCGTTGATACATTTCGCCGATGAAACGGTCGTCTTCGATGATTAAAATGGTTTGAATTGCTGACATGTTTTTGGCCTATCCTCTGTACATTGAGTGGTTTTTTATCCAGCCACTGCTTGTTTCTATAATACCCTGGTTTTCGGCATTGTCGGCCAGAAGTTTGTCCTTTACGGTCGAGTATATCGGCACGCTGAAGGTAAATGTGCTGCCTTCACCTTCGGTTGATGTTAGTGACATATGGCCGCCATGTGACTCGACTATGGCTTTACTGATGTACAGGCCTAGACCAGTGCCGCTGACCGTACCTTTGGAGCGGTGCGAACGGTAAAATTTGTTAAACAAGTTACCAACTACGGCGCTTGGCATACCAACACCAAAGTCTTGGACCGAGAACTTTACCATCGATCCTTCAACGTCGGCTGTAACTGCGATCTGGCCGCCCTCTTTAGAATATTTGATAGCGTTGTCGACGAGGTTGGCTATGACTTCGGACAGACTATTGCGGTCGGCCGCGATACTAGGCAAGTTGTCAGGTATTGTGACTGATAGCACGCGGCCTTGTGTAGTGGCGCGCAAGGTTAGGTCGTCGGCAACTAGTTTATATACATCTTCTAGCCGGTCTTCGTGCAGGTGCAGTTTCAGGTGCCGTCGGTCATATTTGCTGGCATTCAGGACATTGCTGACATAGCCACTCAGTTTGCTGGCTGAGACATCCAGGCGATCAAACAGCTGTTTTTGGTCGTCGGTCAGGGCGCTGTCCAGCTCTGGACGCAATATGTCCAGGTAGCCGCGAATAACCGTGATCGGTCCGCGTAGTTCGTGGGCCGCTAGAGCGATAAAGTCCATGCTGTCTTCGTTGACAGAATAGTAGTTTGTTTGGTCGAAACATAGCAGCAGAGTCTCCACGCCTTGGGCGCCGCCCTTTTGATAGGACACTACAACATCAAAAACACGACGATCACTCTCGCCCGGTAGCGATGTCTGAACTCGTCGCCAGGTTTTTGTGGCACTGACTTGGGTCGACTCGACACTGCTCAGCCAGCTGTCAAACGTGTCGTTATCGTCGAACATCAATTGCAAGGCTTTTTTGCCGTCAGAATTCACAATTGTTGGTGCGCTAGGGTTCGCGTAAATGATGTTACGTGACTCATCTAGCGCAACAACTCCACCGGGTAATTTTTCTAGTAGGGCTGCCTGCAGACTACTAACTCCGGCATCTGGTTCGGCGGACGTTTCCCTGGTGGCGAGGCCGTAGACGGTATTCACCATCAAACTAAAACCAGTACGTTCGTGGTAAGTGCCGTTCAGGTTTGGCGGTTTGGTTCCGTGCGGTTGGCCGGAAACCTGGGTGATCGCGCGCGACAGAAAGTCCAGTGGCCCCATGGCATATTTACCTATGACAACCATGGCAAATATATGGAGTACTGACACGGGTAGTAGTATGAAAACGACTATTGATAGTAGGTCGATTCCGAGCCATGTTAGTAGCACAGTCAGCATCACCAGGACGACTATCTCCATAGTGATGGCGAACAGCGTGACACGTCGCATGTGCGCTGGAAAGACATCGTCGAGGCGTTTTATTGCCACGATGGAACCCTACCGCTAGGTAATGCGGTTATCCAGGTTGAGCCACGATTTAGGCCAAGAGGTTTTCCGTCGCTACCCGTTAATACCAGAGGACTTTTCGCATCTGCTCGGGTCCAAGTAGCCTCTGCTGCCATACCGTCTTGGAATACCCAGGCGCGGCCACGACCCGTGGTGGCTATTTGTTCGCGGTAGCCGTCCTCGAACTCACGAGTCATAGCTACTTCTATGGCGACGACAACTTTTGCCGCGATCTGTCCTGCTTCGCGGTCCATGTGTGGCTCGCCGCCAACCCGGCGCAGGTAGCTGTTGCTGGCGCTGTCGTAGTTGTAGTCAACGTTGTACCAGGCGGAGCTTATCGGCAAGTGTATCGACGTGGCATTTGGTGCTTCTGACTTTTTGTCGTCTTTGCGTGGTAATGGAGTGAAGGTGCTCGCGCCCTTGCCTTTACTTGCACTTAGACTGTCCATACGGTCAAAGTTGGTGTAGACGTTATGTGGTGCGCGCCGATCGCTGGCACGCCAGTAGGCGCCGGCGTTAAAGAACTGGTCCAGGTCGACGCCATAACCACCAGAGCGGATCATCTGTAGCGCCCGGGCACTACCGCCTATGTGCGCTACGGCTGGGTCGTAAGCACTAGCCCATTCAACGTAGTATGGTCGGACACTACGAACTGGCCCGATCAGACCCGGGCGAGCTTCTTGGTATAGGGCGATAAAGCGGGTTATGCCGCCTTCGGCGATAGCTTCATAAACGATACCGGCGTCTTTTAGCCCGGACTGAGGACGAGCGTCGGGACTGTTTTCTATCATGATGGCCGTGACGTGACGCTTTGTCAGGGCTTCATTGCCCGTATCAACACCAGTAAGCGGCGAATAAAACTTTGGCGGTTCGGGTTTTTTCTGCTTTTCGCTGTAGACGGTCGGCATAGAGGGAACCGGCTGTTGCCATATCCAGGCAAATACACCTAACCCAGTAGCT
>CBRAFJ010000015.1:0-13575 GCA_967755195.1 uncultured bacterium
CGAGCAGTCGAAGAAGTTTTGTACAGCGCTATGGAGGACTTCAAACTAGATATAGTTATCGGTAAAGGCCCGGCGGCGCGTTCGATCCGATTAGACCTGCCAAAGTTTACTGTCATCGGTGCGACAACACGCACCGGAAGTCTGGCGGCACCGTTACGTGACCGTTTTGGTCATTTGTACCGACTAGAGTTTTACACTCCTGAAGAGATTGCGCAGATTATCTCGCGTGCAGCCGGTATACTGGGTGCCAAAATTCATCCAGAATCAGCTGCATCGTTGTCGACTCGTGCTCGCCTGACGCCACGTATCGCCAACCGTTTGCTAAAGCGCGTACGTGACTACGCTGATGTTAACGGTGACGGTATCATCGACACGGTTATTACTAGGCAGGCGCTAGATCTGCTAGAGATAGACGAACTAGGGCTCGATCCAGCCGACCGTAACTTGCTAGACAGCATCATCAACAATTATCAGGATCGTCCTATTGGCCTGAATACTATCGCGGCGCTAACCGGCGACGAAACTAGCACCATCGAAGACTTTTATGAGCCGTATTTGCTGCAGATCGGCTTTTTGGAACGTACACCACGAGGTCGCAAAGTGACACCAAAAGCGTATCGACACCTGGGCAAGACCTACGCCGAACAACAGTAGTGGTGATATACTGAAAGCATGAATTCAGAGCAGCCACAAGACTACACCAAACCAGTGGCCTACGATCAGCAAGGTCGACCGCTGTATGCTCATCCGCCAGCACAGACGCAGCAAAACCAAAATCCTGTCGATGCTTCGGGACAGCCGCAAGTCGTCTACATGACGCGCGCGGTCGATCCGCATCAGCCGGAAGTTTCGACAGAAGCCAAACAAAAACACGAAGAGTCGGCGCACAAATACCCGTATCTTAACCTGAGCGAAGGCGAATTCGTTATTAGTGCCATACGCCGTCACCCTATCGGTCTGCTGTCTATCTGGGCGGTGGTTGCTATAGCGTTGCTGGCAATAGTTGTCGGTGCACCGTTGCTTCTTAGTAGCACTGCACTTTTGGGCGGCTACACACTGCCTCCAGACGCGATGGTCAGCGGCGGGATTGTGCTGCTGCTGGCGGCGGTACTAACGGTACTATGTGGTGTCGTGGCTACAGTGGTTTACGAAGCAAACAGGTTTTATCTAACCAACGAAAGTGTCATCCAGCACATCCAGACTAGTCTGTTTTCGCGCAAGGACCAGACTATCAGCCTGGCGAACATCGAGGACGCTAGCTTCCGGCGACATGGCATAGTGCAGACAATCCTGAACTACGGCTCTATTCGCCTGTCGACTGAGGGCGAGGAAACAACATATCGCTTCAACTTTGTAGCTGACCCAAAACGCGAAGTCGATATGTTAAATAACGCCGTTGAAGCGTTCAAGAACTTCCGCCCGGTCGATCCTGACGAAAACTAATTCTGTTTAAAGCTGGATTTTACGAAATCCACTTCACGTTCCAGATCGGCACGTAGTACGTAGCCGCTACAGATATCGCCTCCGTTGCAGCCGGTAGGTTCGTAGCGATAATTAGATTCGGTTTTTCCGACCGCGACGCCTTTCGGGTCTTCGAGCAAGTCAGGGTTCATGGCAGTCATGTTGCGGGCACTTAGAACACGTGGGTAACCACCCAGCCGTGGTTTGGCGACTTCCTGCAAGTTGTGGTGCATAGCATTTATGGCGACTTTGCGGTCACGATCTCGGTGCATGGAAGCTAGCGAACCCCGAAGGTCAAAAGCTACGCCACCAACTAGGCCAACGAGGACAATAATAACCAGTAGTTCGATGACCGTGAAGCCGTGTGAGGTTTTCATTACCACTCATTGTAGCAAATCTTTGAGGCTGCAGGGGTGATATACTAGAGACATACATATCGGAGGGATTTATGGCTAAAAAGACTGAAAAAACGGCAGTATCGACTGAAAAGCCCGACAACGAGGGCAAAATAAAAGCTCTCGGGCTAGCAATGGACCAGATCACCAAGCAGTTTGGTGATGGTTCTATTATGAAGTTAGGCGAGCAGCACCGGGCAAACGTGGAGCTTATTCCGTCTGGTGCGCTAAGTCTGGACTTGGCGCTAGGTGGTGGCTATCCGAAAGGCCGCATCATCGAGATCTATGGTCCGGAAAGTTCTGGTAAAACTACACTAACCCTTCATGCCATCGCCGAGATCCAGAAACAGGGCGGAACAGCGGCATTTATCGACGCTGAACACGCACTCGATCCAGCCTACGCTAAAAAACTGGGTGTAGACACCGACAATCTACTAGTTTCACAACCAGACAATGGTGAGCAGGCTCTAGAGATCGCTGAAACTCTAGTGCGTTCAAACGCGGTTGATCTCATCGTGGTTGACTCGGTGGCGGCACTGGTGCCACAGGCCGAGATCGAGGGTGAAATGGGTGATAGTCACATGGGATTGCAGGCTCGTTTGATGAGTCAGGCTTTACGAAAACTGACAGGTATCATCAACCGCTCAAAGGCGACAGTTATTTTTATCAACCAGATTCGTATGAAGATTGGTGTCATGTTCGGTAACCCAGAAACCACCACCGGCGGTAACGCTCTAAAGTTCTATGCATCGGTACGTCTCGATATTCGCCGTATTGGTCAGATAAAATCCGGTGAGGAAATTATCGGTAACCGGACCAAGGTAAAGGTGGTGAAGAACAAGATCGCACCGCCATTTAGGACGGCTGAGTTTGACATTATGTTCAACGAAGGTATCTCAAAGACTGGTGACGTGCTAGATTTAGCGGTTGTTCACGGAATCGTTGGTAAGGCAGGGGCCTGGTTCGACTACAAAGACGGCAAGATCGGTCAGGGCCGCGAAGCAACGAAGGTCTACCTGAAAGAAAACAGCAAAGTTCTCGACGAAATCGAAAAAGCAGTCCGCAAGAAAGTCGCCGAAGCCGAAGGCTAGGATAGTTCGGTGAAGATCACCGGTATTTCAGTTCAGGCGCGTAACCCCGACCGAGTAAACATCTCGGTCGACGGAAAATACCGTTTTTCTCTCGATATATTGCAGGTTACTGAACTGGGTGTAAAACTCGGTGGCGAGTACAGCGAAGATGAGCTGGCTGAACTGGAAAACGAAAGTCAGTTCGGTAAACTCTACGGACGAGCACTAGAGTACACTATGATGCGACCGCATAGTTCGCGAGAAATTCGTGACTATTTGTGGCGCAAAACTCGCGATACTCGCGTCAAAACCCGCAGTGGTGAACTGCGTGACAAACCTGGTGTGAGTAAGACGATTGCCGACCGAGTTCTTGCGCGGTTGACCGAAAAAGGTTACGTAGACGATGCGAAATTTGCTCGCTACTGGATAGAAAACCGCAATTTGCGTAAAGGTAGTTCTGTACGAAAACTAGTAGCCGAACTGCGTGCAAAAGGCGTCGAGCAGAGCGTCATAGACGAAAATATGCAAAATTCCCCACGTGATGAAAAACGCGAACTGCAGATGATAATCAACAAAAAACGTGGTCGTTACGATGACGACAAAAAACTAATTGCCTATCTGATGCGTCAAGGGTTCCCCTACGATATGATTCGTGAGGTTATGACTGAGACCGAGTTGTAGAGTCCGGTTGAGGGTTGGAGCGAAACGGGTTAACGAAGGCTTTTGCAGGTGCAGCTTTGGCAGGTTTTTCCTCGGCGCGGACGGTTGGTGACCGAACAACCATCAGGTGGTTGTTAACTGACACTATCTGGTTGCGGTGAATGGTACTACCGCTGTCACTTAGGCTGCGAAACAGTGGCTGCTCGGTATATATTTGCATAATGTTGTAGCTGAGAGTGTCAACGCCATAGCCAGTGACTTTACCAAGTTTGCGGTTGTGTTCATCGGCAACCTTGAGACCGATAAGTTCAAAGCCAAAGTCAACAACTTGTTGTAGTCTGACTAGTCCATCTAGTGAAGTAAGCTTGTCGGCGTCATCGACGATCATACCTAGTTCGCCGAGCTCACGTATATCACTAGGATGCAGAATGCTAGGAGATTGCTCGAGGTGCGGCCCTTCGACGTAAAATGCAGCGATAGTTAACTGACGCGGGTCGACAATAGCAGCGGTCGTTTCTGCGAGTTTTGTGCCTGTCTGAAGGCTCATGACGGAAATGCCCAGCAGATTTTCTATGGTTACAAGCATGGTTCTAGTATAGCAAGTTGTTATTCGCCAAAAGGATTTATTCGCTGACCGGATGGGGGCGGGTCAATGATGGTTTGCTGTGTGGCGTTCAGGTTCTGAATCTTCTCTATAGTATCTTCGTCAAAGCGCGGCGACTGAGCTTCTTTCATCTTTTCGTCACGGTAGGTTTGGTCGGTCGGCTGGTTTATCGCGATATTTAGACTGGCGACGGCTACTATGAGGGCGCACATGAACAACATGAAGTAGATAATACGGTTGTGGGTGAAAAAGAACTCACCGACACGGATCAGACCTAGCTTTAAGCCACTCATGTTGGGGTTTTTCATCGGACGTAAACCTCCATAGATATTGTAGGGCTATTAACCGCGCCAAACGCCTTCAGCTCGCTAGTCAGGTTTAGTTCTGAGACCTGCATTTTCGTTAGGTTGCGCTCGATCAGCTTTAAGAAATTCAGGTAGTTGCCGTAAGGAACTGGGCTAGCCAGTGATATAGTGGCAGCGACCGACTTCACGCCTTTAGTTGAACTGCTTTTGGCCGCAGTCGTCACAGGGAAGTCAAAGCCCAGGATAGTCACACCAGCAGCGTTGGCGTACGAGGTGATGTCGCGGACTATTTGATCCTGATACTCGTAATATTTAGTGTCGGCTACGATAGCCTCGGCTCGTGTGACACTGTCTTTGTGTGTTTCTAGTGCTACGGATAGGCGCTGGGCGTTTATGATGGCTTCGTCGTTGATGTCAGCGTCGGTTTTTAGGTGGTCAACGGTAGTTATGTAGCTAGTCAGGCGATCGTGGATGAAATACCCGCCAGCAATCACTGCACCTGCGAACAATATGATAGTCGCATATAACAACCAGTGAACCAGAATAACCGGTGATATCTTTAGCTTCATCGTGCTGCTCCGGATATGGTTACTGTCAGCGAGGCTGTGTACGGATAGCGAGCTTCCATTGCCGTCAGCGTGGTTATATTGTCGGGCCTAGTGGCACTAGAGATGCTGACGTTTTCTAGTAGTTCTGACTGTTCTAGACGGGTCTTTAGCTCCAGTACCTTATCGTAGCTAGCAGCACGTGCGTCTATGATTGTGGTGTTACTGGCGGCGGTTTTCTTGACTCCGGGCGCACTGCCAAGGGTTAGTTTTGTTAGCACTGTGCCTGACGGGATATCTTTGGCTAGTGTGGTTAGGAACTGACTGTAGCTGATTTCTTTAGCTAGGATGTCTTTGGCGATAGTGAGGTTTGACCGAAAGGTATCTGCCTGTTTGACTACGGCGGTATATTTGCGGGTATCGGCTTCCTGGGCTGTTAGTCGTTCGCGGATACTTTGTTCGTCACGACTAATTAGCCAAAAGCCGGCGCCATAAATACCGGCGACCAGAACGCCAAGCATCACAAATGCCATGCAGTACTGTACTAGAATAACGTTGACTCTGGCGGCTTTTATGTCACGTTTGACATCTGGACTGAGTAGGTTGATCATCGCCAGATCTCCTTTGGCTGTACTAGTGCCAGGCCGGCTACCGATATGTATCGTGGTTTGAACTGACGAGCGGGCTGAGGGAGCTTACCAAAGTTTAGCAGTTGCCATGGGCTAGCGACGCGGGCCGGTATCATCAGGCTCTCGGTGAAGTAGTCGCCGATGCCAGGCATGCCGGAGCCACCGCCGATGATGAGTAGCTGTTCTATTTTGCGAGCTCCTGGAACACGCTCGTCGTAGTAGCGCATAACCTTTTTTACTTCGGTGAGGATTTTTTGCAGACTTGGGTCGACCGCCTTGCTCAGTTGGCGTCGTTTCGGTGAGTTGTTTAGACCATTTAGAACTTTTAGTTGATGAGCTTGCTCTAGCGGTATGCCTAGTGACTCGGATATGTCGATGGTTAGTGTGTTGCCGCCAACTGCTACACCACCGGTGACTTTTATGGTTGAATCCAGCACGGCTATCTCTGTAACTGCAGCACCGATATCAACGATGACGGTTGGCAGGTCACCTTGTTCGCTGGCTTTTAGTAGGCGGGCAACGGCATTCACACTAGGCTCGACGACAACTGCTTTTAGGCCTACTTTTGCACAAGCGGCTGTACAGGTATCGACTATGCGACGTGGTGCAGCACAAGTGTAGGCGGTAATAACTTCGTCTGAGCGTGATGTGACTTCGTAGTCTATATACAACTGGTCTACCGGAACCGGGATAGATTGTTCAGCCTCTAGGCGAACGGCGTCGAGCAAATCACCCTTTATGTCACCAGGGATGCTGATACTGCGACTGTAGGTGCGTGACGTCGGAATACTGAGAACTATGTGTTCGCTAGGTAGTCGACCGACTAGTTTTTTGGTCACCAGTTCTTTTATTTGCTCAGCTAGATACGTACCATCGCCGTCTAGGGTTTTTTGTAATTCTGACGGATCTACGTCGTGCGAACCATAGCCAATAACCGTCCATTTTCTGGGGTCAATAGCCATTATTTTAAGACTAGTCTGGCTAATGTCTAGACCAACTATCGGTTTGTCTTTATAGAAAAATTTACTCATGCCCACGATTTCGCTTATGGCTATTATAGCGTACTAACAGGGGTTTAGTATATTCGCTTGACGTTCGATGCTCGCCAGGCTAGGTCTAGCGGAACACTACTGAGTGGAAAGTCTGGGTTAAAGGCCAATGAGAACGATGCGCCACTGTTAGAAGACAAGTACAAATCTTTGCCGGATATGCCTCCGACAGACTCGACACCGCTATCGAACTTCGTCTGATCGATACATAGCATACCATTTGTTGCTATGAAATAAGCCTTTGGTGCATGCAGGCTGTTGCTGCCGTCTTTGCCGAGGCGAATGGCTGCTGAGTTGCTCGGACACTGTTTTGAGCCGGGTATAGTCTGACTAGTGCTATATGAAATGAATATGACTTCGCCCGGTGAAGTTGCGTCAACCGTGACATTTTCAAAGTTTATAACCCCTTCGACAAAGACGTATTTTGGGTCCGCAGCATCTGGGTTTATGAACTTTGGTGTACACGAACTGGCTTTACATAGGTTGGCTCGGATGTGTACGTGGTTGTTCAAAGTAAAGGTTTTTGAGCCTAGGCTCAGGTCGGCTGGGCTACTGCCGCTGCCGCCACATTGGCTAGCTGGCACTGTTCCGGCACCGTCGTTAGGATAGTGTGTTTTGCGGGCGTTGCCACTACTTGGGATCGTACCAGAGGCGGCCAGCCAGTCACTGCAGTTACCGTTCAGGTATTCGCCCCCTGCGTCTCCGTTGTTCATCTTGTAACTCCACGGTATGTAGATGGAAGCAATTTTTTGAATCGAACTATCGTTTGCAGTTACTTCGAAATTGGAATCACTAGTGTTACCGGGTGTTGCATCCATACAGTTGCTGTAGCCCATGCGTAGTTTTGCCTTGGTGCCGGCTGGTAAGTCAGGGTTTCGTACCAAGTTTCCAGCTCCAGATAGGGAGCAGTTGCTGGCGTTAGGATACTTGCCGGCGATGACTAGGTCGTCTATCTGTATGTCGGTCGTGTTTTTGTTGGCTCGAACGTACTCGTTGACGTACATAGTGCTGGCCATCACAGCTTTGACCGATGAAGCAACCTCGACGCTATTTCGACTGACTATAGACGATGCGAATTGCGTAGAGCTACGCTCTAGAGTGGTCGATATTTTGTAGGTGTAACGTGGTGTCGTGGCTGTCGAAGGTTGATAGACACGTCCAACGCTGGTGATAACTTTTTGGTTGGCATCAGCTGAATCTGCAACTGTTGCTTGATAGGTTGCTCGGTAAGTCGGAGCGTAAGTGAAAAGTGTTTTCTCTACACCCGAGTCGGCGTAGTTCCCGCTCGAATTCATGTAGGCGACCACCGCATCAGAGCCTGACTCGGCGGCGTACTGGGCCTGGAGCAAGAAAATGCGCTGGGAGGAGCGGGTTATATTGCCCTGTGAAATAACTGCTAAGCTCATTACGGTTATCGTCAGAAAAATCATGATAACTAGTAGACTGACTAGTATGGAGCCGGATTGTGAGTCTGATTTATGCATTACGGAGTGCGATCCTTATTATCGTAGAGTTGTAGAATGAATGGTTGACATCGGACTCTATTTCTTTTTTTACTTTTATCTTGAACTGGGCAACTTCGACCTGGGCGAAGTCTAGGCCGTTACAGCCAGTGTATGGTTCAGTTTGCAGGCAGGAGGGCGGAAGACCGCACGAGTAGATATCGGGGTCACATGAGCTACGAAAGTCTATGTCTTCGCCAGAGCGTGAAAAATAACGCATCTCGACAGTTTGCACGCCGGACAACAGAACACGGTCTTTCGGGCAGGTGGCGGTTTGTACTGCACAGCTCGTTTTTGTTCGATTGCCGGTAGCATCGGGGTTAGCAAGTGAACGAACCAGTAGCTCCGAAGTCGGGCCGTCGTGGTAGATAACAAATTCATTTTGATAGGCGGCACTACCATTCATGATGGCGTTACCGCTAGAGTCCAGCGCGTCTTGTGAAAAATAGACTATAGGCGTTATGTCGGTTGTGTTGCCGAGCTCACCAGGTATAGCGTGTATGCTCTCCCAGTATGTGTTCGATGGGTCGGCCGGGTCAGGCTTCAATGCGCCTGGGTCAGGCAGGCTATTTTGGTTCAAGAGGCCGGTACTGAGTCCAAGATTTTGTCGTAAATAGTCGGAAACGGTCAGGCGTTCCTGAAAGAAGTTACTGCGCGCCTCGAGACTTGCTGCTTGCTTTAGGTACTGGTAGCCAATACCAAAGATCACCATGCTGAGAACCGTTGTCATAACGATGACTATTATCATTTCGACCAACGAAAAGCCCTGTTGCTTGCTCATTGTTGACCTATTCCGTTGCGTGAAATGAGTAGGCGAATTTTCCAAGGGTTACCGGATTTCGGTGTGACGGTGACATCGACAACTTTCGAGTCAGGGATATTGTAGGCTGGGTCATTGGTTGGCAGGGCAGATGTTAGAACCGGAGCAGAGCTGGTGGTATACGTTATGTCATTGTTACCATCTGCTGTTTCAGCGTCGAACGTGTCGTTTGGGCTGCAGTTGGTGCTAGTGATGGATTCATACTGCATGGCGCGGTCTATTTCTGGGCAACCGCTGAGTGCGGCGTAGATCTCGTTGAGTTCGCGAGATCGTGCGTAGTCTTTAAATAGCCAATCAAAAGCTAACGCAACACCGCCGATCATAATGCCGAGTACGACAATGGCGATGACAATCTCGACGACACTGAAACCATCTTGTAGTGTTTTTTTCATAACGCTTGTGGTTTTAGTATAACAAAAGAGACTCGGGATGAGCCTCTTTTGTTATCACTAGTCAGACTAGTTAGTTGACTGGCGAGAGTAGACCTTGGTTGGGTCTGAAGTCGCTTCCATGTTTGCGTATAGCATATAGCCTTCACATGCAGGAATCGGGTCTGTTGCGGCCGCTGCAGTCCCACAGTTTGTTGGGGAGTAGTAGTACGTCCAGGTACCTGTAGGTGCCGTTGGTACTGAGGCTGCGCCAGCCGTCAGAGTTGTTGCGGTTGCGGTTTTAGGATCAGCGAATGCCTTTGTGTCAATGCGGAACTCATTCGTAGAGCGCCACGGGCCATCATTGATTTGCGCAAGACTTGGGTAAGCGCCCTTGTTTGCGTACACAGCTTCGAGTTGACCAGCTATTGCGTTAATATCTGTTTTGCGTTCCGAGTCACGTGCTTTTTGCTGCACGCCAGAGAAAGTTACGATTACCAGTGTCGCCAAGATACCGATAATCACGATGACGATCAAAAGCTCAACGATAGTGAAGCCTGATTGTCTTTGCTTAAGTGAGACCATATGTGCCCACCCTCCTTAAGTAAAGTTATGTTTCTTATGACACTCGCTCACGGCGAGATATCTACCTGTCATTATAGGCATAAGCGTTATACTGTCAACGATTTACCCGTCGATGTTCTGACTCAGACTGGCGATAGGTCCCATGACACTAGCAGCGACTAGGCCAACCATGCCACCCATGATAACTATCATCACCGGCTCTAGGATGGAACTCAGGCCATCTATGATAGCGTCGACCTCTTCGTCATAAAAGTCAGCTACCTTTACCAGAACTACGTCGGTCTGGCCGGTCTCTTCGCCGACCGCCAACATTTGGGGTACGATGCCTGGGAATAGTTTGTTGCCTTCTATGGCCTGAGATAATTGCTTGCCGTTAACGACCTCTAGAGCCGCCTTTTCGATGGCCTGTTTGTAGGCATCGTTGCCAACGGCTCGTGCTGTCACCTGTAGGGCCTCAACCACGCTGACACCGGCACCGATGAGAGCTGAAAAAGTGCGGGTAAAGCGAGCAACCGAGATCTTTGTTATCAAGTTTTTTAGTACCGGAACTTTCAGCACTAGCCTGTGAAATGCAAAGCGTCCCGATGGCGTTTTTAGATAGCGACGCAACAAAACAATTGTTGTCACCAGTACACCTATAACTATGTACCAGTACGAGGTTAGAAAACCGCTGATACCTAGCATGACTTCTGTGATCAGCGGTAGTTTTGCATCCTCGCCGCCGAGATCTTTCAAAATGGCGCCGATGCGCGGGATGATAAAGATCATCAGTCCAAAAAACGCACCAACGGTCAGTGTTAGTAGAACTATCGGGTAGGTACTGGCACTTTTTATCTTTTTCTTCATGCTGGCGTTTTTTTCGACCTGGGTTGCCCGGCGCTTCAGAATGTCGTCGACGATACCAGCTGCTTCGCCAGCCCGTATCATGTTGACGAAAATATCGCTGAAAGTGTCTGGGTGTTTGGACATGGCTTCGGCGAGCGATATACCGCCTTGTATATCGTGAACCAGGTCACCGATCACGGCTTTTAGGGTCGGGTTCTCGACTTGGTCGCGCATGGTTGTTAGGGCGCGCAGTAGCGGCACGCCAGCGCTAACCATAGTGCTTAGCTGACGAGTGAATAGTACGAGGTCGGACGTCTTTACTTTGGGAGCGAAAAAGCTTTTGCCCTTTTTCTTTACGTCACTTTGTATTTCCACGCTAACTGGGTGTAGACCTTGTTTACCCAACATCTGCAGAGCAGTGTTTTTGTCAGCAGCGTTTAGTGTGCCACGGATGGTTTTGTTGGCAGAATTGGTGGCTTGATAGGCAAATGTTGGCATGACGTTATTCGCGAGTTACGCGCAAGATTTCCTCGATAGATGTCTGGCCACGGAGGGCTTTTATAAAGCCGTCAACTTGCATGGTCATCATACCGTCCTTGATTGCTTGGTCTTGTATCTGGCTGCTGGTGGCGTTGGCAACAATGAGTTTTTGGATTTCATTGTTGTTCGCCAGAGTCTCGTAGATGCCCATGCGTCCTTTGTAGCCAACATGGTTACATTCGTCACAACCGCCGTCGTGGGCGCGGAATAGGCGGGTAATTTTCTCGTCGGTACTAGAGAGATCTTCACCAATATCGTTTCCGATTCCCTCAGATGCTGCCTGTTTCTCGAGCTCGTGCATTTGCTCCATGTGTGTTTTGTTTTTAATACCAAACAGCTCACCCATACTCGTGATTTCAGCCTCGGTTGGCTCGTATGACTCTTTGCAGACTGGACACAGCCGTCGTACTAAGCGCTGACCAATAACAACCCGCACGGTGCTGGCGATCAAGAATGGTTCGATACCCATGTCTAGTAAACGTGGTAGACAAGTAGCGGCGTTGTTGGTGTGTAGAGTGCTAAAAACCAGGTGTCCGGTCAGGGCTGCCTGGACGCCTAGGTTGGCAGTTTCGCCGTCACGGATCTCACCAACCATTATGATGTTTGGGTCTTGGCGAAGTAAGGCACGTAATCCGGCAACAAATGTCATGCCGGCGACGGGGTTTACCTGGGTTTGGTTGGCGCCCTGGATCTTGTACTCCACTGGATCTTCAACAGTAGAAATGTTGACGTCAGGGTTGTTCAGGATAGTTAGAGCGCTAAACAGGCTGGTAGATTTACCGGAACCGGTCGGACCAGTGACCAGTATCATGCCATGAGGCTGCACCAGAGCGTTGTTGATCGACTTTAATGAAAAACCCCAGTATCCGAGCTGTTCTAGCGTTAAGGCCTTGTTAGACTCGTCCAATATACGCATGACGACTTTTTCACCCTCGGTGATCGGCAAGGTCGAGACACGCAGAGCGTACTTTTTGCCGGCAACTGTAACTTTGAAACGTCCGTCTTGGGGCACGCGGCGTTCGTCGATTTTTAGGCTGGAGAGGATTTTTAGACGTGACTCTAGCGCGGCCATTACCGAGCGCGGCAGGCGGTTGGCTTCTTTTAGAACTCCGTCTATGCGGTAGCGCACCTGCAGATAATCGTCGCGCGGTTCTATGTGAATGTCGCTGGCGTCCGAGCGGATAGCGTACTCCAGTATCAGGTTAACGGTCTGGGCGACCGGTGAGTCTTCGGCGATGTCTTCTTCGGAGACCGAGTCTTGTTTTTCGCTGTCGACCTCTTGTTCGGCTATTACCTCAGACAATTCCTCAGCGACACCATCACGATAGTTTTCGATGACTGCAAGAATGTTTTCTTTAGTAGCGATGTGCAGTTTGTAGCCAGAACCTATCTGTTTCTGGATGAAGTCTAGAGCCTGAACATCATCCGGGTCCTCCATGGCAAGGTAGCGTACGTTGTTTTCGACTTTGAAAATAACAGCGTAGTATTCGCGAGCCATCCGTTCAGGCAGTAGGTTCAGCACTGCTTTATCGACGCTTTTCGGGTCTATTTCGACGAATGGTATATCGGCGTACGTGGCGTAAAACTGCGCAAGTTCTTTATCGCTGACCAGATCCTTGCTGACGGCCAGCACCTGCAACGGACGGTGAGTTTTCTCCTGTTCTTTGCGCAACTCAAGAAACTGCTCGTCGCTCAGTTTGTCGTGCTCCACCAAGAGCTTGACGATGGTATCGTCTGAAATCCTCATAGTATAGGTCTAATTATACATAATGCTAAAGCTTTTTCGCAGACCAAAAACACCGTATAGTAGATCTGTAATGACATCTGTTAACAGTGAAATCGCTATGAAAGAACTCGGCCGAAAGCTTGGGCAGAGGTTTCGTGGTGGCGAAGTTTTGGAGCTGGTCGGAGACGTTGGGGCCGGCAAAACGACTCTGACTAAAGGCATTGGAGAAGGGATGCGCCTAGATGGCGACGTCCAGAGCCCTAGTTTTACTATCTCGCGTGTTTACGATGCTCGCGATAGTCTTCAGCTGCACCACTATGATTTTTATCGCCTAAACGATGCTGGTGTTATGAGTTTTGAACTAGCCGAGTCCATCGCCGATCCAACAGTGGTGACGGTCGTCGAATGGGCTGACACGGTGCAGGATGTTCTGCCGAAAGACCACGTGCGCATAAATATTGCTTACACCCCTAGCGGTGAGGGCAGGGAAC
>CBRAFJ010000016.1:0-13324 GCA_967755195.1 uncultured bacterium
AATGTTGCTAGGGTCAAACGGGTTAACCTGTAGCTGCTGAGCTTCTGGGACAGTAACGTTGGCAACTTGGTTCAGTGGCATACGAGAGCCATATGCCTCGACAATAACTCCGTCGAGCATGTCAGGATGCGCCCGACCAGTACGGACCTTTTTCAGGTCAGCCTCGAAATGCGCAAGCGCGCTGTTCAGTTTATCTTCTACTGGTTTTGTATCGAACATAGTCCTCGCTTTCTATAGGTACCTCTAGTATACCAAAAAACAGAGGTTAGAGGTCAAAAACAACGTTGTCGACTGGACCTGAATAGACTGTTCCGTCTACGACAGGCATAACTTGTTCGTCCTCGACTATCATAGACTCTACTCGGAAGAGATGACCTTCGACAACGATAGTTACCGGAAACAAATCAGGTTCAAAAACATTACGACGTAAGTCTCCTACTGTATCCGCCAGCCGCTCATCTATTTCCTGCTGTATTTTGTTAATAACATCCTGAATTGACTCACCAATATCGGTGTTCTCACCGATTATAGTTCGCATTTCTACGTCCACATCTAAGTCCATAGATATATCAAAACGTGCACGTAACTTTTTCAGTTCAGCCACATCGCCTGGAACACGCATCAGGATATCTTTAACCCAGCCACGATAAAACCGTTTATCTGACTCTGGTATATGCTCGTTATCGGGTTTATTCTGTTCCATAAAATTCGTCGTGCTGCCGTCTGGGCAGCGTTATAACATACCACCGTGAATGTTTTGTGTCAAATAAAATCAGCCTGCGTACACAGGCTGATTTCTACTGTTAGAATCGGTGATGTTAACTACTCGCTTACACCTAGCTCAATACGCTTGAACTGACGAACAACAATGTTTTCGCCCAGTTTTGAGATGTGTTCTTTGACGAACTCACCAACAGTGATGTCTGGGTTCTTTATAAACGGCTGTTCTAGCAAAGTCTTTTCAGCAAAGTACTTCTTTAGCTGACCTTCGACGATCTTTTCAGCCATTTCAGCTGGTTTACCCTCGTTGGTTGCTTTTTCGACGAACTCAG
This sequence comes from uncultured bacterium, assembly GCA_967755195.1. Taxonomy (GTDB): domain Bacteria; phylum Patescibacteriota; class Saccharimonadia; order Saccharimonadales; family Saccharimonadaceae; genus CBRAFJ01. Next base: position 1,053 of record CBRAFJ010000016.1, read on the forward strand.
CCTTTTTGGTCTCGCGAACTTCTGCGGGAACGTTGTCGACTGCAATGTACTCTGGGTTAGTTGCAGAGATGTGCAGTGCTAGGTCGTGGACTAGGTTCTTGAAGTCGTCAGTACGAGCGACAAAGTCAGTCTCGCAGTTAACTTCCAGAACAACACCGATACGACCGCTGTGGACGTATGAGTCGACTAGACCTTCTAGAGCTTCACGCTCGCCGCGCTTTTCAGCCTTTGTCAGGCCCTTTTTGCGCATTGCTTCCAGTGCCTTGTCGAAATCACCTTCAGCTTCAGTCAGAGCGTTCTTGGCGTCAGTCAGACCAACACCAGTTAGCTCTTTTAGTTTTTTAACGTCTTCTAGTGAAATCGCCATATACTATTTGCCCTCTTTTTTATCAGCGCTTGCCTTGCCCTCTTCGACAGCCTTAGCAACGTAATCAACGATCAGCTGCAGGCTCTTTATAGCGTCGTCGTTAGCAGGAATTGCGTAATCAACGGTACCTGGGTCGGTGTTGGTGTCGGTGATAGCTACAACTGGCACGCCAAGTTTTTTAGCCTCGCGAACAGCGTTAACGTCTTCTATGATGTCAGTTACAAAAACTACACCGGGTTTGCCGTTCAGGTCTTTGATGCCGCCGTACTTTCGGTTAAGGTCGTCGATCTCTTCCTGGAAGCGTTGGACTTCTAGCTTGTTGTAGCGGTTTGCCAGCTCGCCGCTGTCCATCTTCTTTTCTAGGCTCTTTAGGTGCTTGATACGACCAACCATGGTTTCGACGTTAGTTAGCATACCGCCCATCCAGCGCTCGGTAACGAACGGCTGGCCAACTTTTTCGGCTGCAGTACGGACTAGGTCTTTCGCCTGACGCTTTGTACCAACTAGCAGAACCTGCTTGCCGGCTGCAACGCTAGCGGTGATAACTGGCAGTGCAGTTTCTAGTGCTTCGACAGTTTTAGTCAGATCAATGATGTGACTGTCCTGACGTTTACCGTGAATGTATGGCGCCATTTTAGGGTGCCAACGGCTCGTTTTGTGTCCAAAGTGAACACCAGCTTCGAGCAAAGCCTTGATATCAACCTCTACGGCCATGATATCCTTCTCCCTTCGCTCGCGCTTCCGATACATACGTATGGGAGGATAATGCGCGAGTTGCTTCGTTAAAATTAGTTACGCAAGCTATTTTAGCAAATTTACCCTTTGACAACAAGAGTAAAAACAGATACAATATGCCACTGACTATGAAAAAAGATTTACACCCTACCGACTACCGCCCTGTCGTGTTCCAGGATGATTCTGCTGGCTTTGCGTTTCTGACTCAGTCAACCGCAAAGACCAACGACACCATCAAGTGGGAAGACGGCAAGGAGTACCCGCTGGTAAAGTTGCACATTTCAAGTGCCTCACACCCATTCTTTACCGGTGAAGAAAAGATCATCGACACCGAAGGTCGTGTCGACCGCTTTAAGGCTAAATTCGCCGCCGCCGAAGCTCGTAAAGCCGCTCTGGCCAACAAAGCTAAGAAAGCTGCTGAAGTCGCCAAGAAAAAAGCTGCAAAAGCTGACGCAAAATAGCTACCCTTCTTCAATAACTGGCCTAACTCGGGCCAGTTTTTGTTTTTGTGAAACGTAAAAGGTAAACTGAAAGCTGAACTATGGCACTAATAGAATTAGATTTAAATGCACTACAGGCCGAATTTGAAGAACTGACGGCTTTTTTGTCGACGCCAAATGCCTTTTCTGACCCGGATTTCGCAAAGAAAAATCGTCGACACTCTGAGCTAGAAGAACTGATAACCGCTGGCAACCGCCAAAGCGATCTGCGTCAGCAAATAGCCCAAGCCCGCGAACTCATTTCGGCTGACGACGAACTAGCCGAACTTGCCAAAGAAGAGTTACCTGTACTGGAACGCGAACTGAGCGAACTAGACGAAAAACTATTTGTCATGTTAACGCCAAAGGACCCGAACGACGAGAAAAACGTCATCGTTGAAATCCGGGCCGGTGCTGGCGGCGACGAAGCCAGTCTATTCGCTGCCGAGCTATACCGTATGTACCTGCGCTGGTGTGAAACCCATGGCTTCAAAACCGATCTGATGAGCGAATCGGCTAACGACACGGGTGGTTACAAAGAAGTAGTCTTCGAAGTCAAAGGCGACAGCCCATACGCTGCCCTAAAGTTTGAGTCCGGTGTCCACCGCGTCCAGCGCGTACCAGTCACCGAAAGTCAGGGACGTATCCACACCAGTACTGTAACTGTCGCCGTTCTGCCAGAGGCTGAAGAGACTGACATAGAGATTAACGCAAATGACTTAAAAATCGACGTTTACCGCGCTGGCGGCCACGGTGGCCAGTCGGTCAATACTACTGACTCAGCCGTTCGTATTACCCACCTACCAACTGGTCTAGTTGTCACCAACCAGGACGAAAAATCTCAGATAAAAAACAAAGAAAAAGCCATGAGTGTCCTGCGCTCTCGCCTGCTACAGCAAAAAATTGACGAGGAACAAGCCAAACTAACTGCCGAACGTCGCAGTCTGATAGGTTCGGGTGATCGTAGCGAAAAAATCCGCACCTACAACTTCCCGCAAGACCGCATAACCGACCACCGTATCGGCTACAGCCGCAGTGGCATTCCACAAGCCCTAAACGGCGACATCGACGATATTATGGAAAAACTCCAGGCCTACGAACGCGAGCTGAAGGCCTCTGGCGCCAATGACGATTAAAAACTGGCTGTATCAGGCTGAGTCTCATCTACGCAGGGCAGATATACCATCAGCTCGTCTCGATGCCGAGCTTATATTGTCACACGCACTTGGGCGAAATCGCACCTGGTTAACAGCCCATAGCGATGACGAAGTTTTTCCTAGTAAAAATGTTGAAGCCGACAGGCTACTGGCCGAGCGTGCAAAACGCATTCCCCTCGCCTATCTACTGGGATATAAAGAATTCTACGGACGGCGTTTTATAGTCACGCCAGACACCCTGATACCACGACCAGAGACAGAAACGTTAGTTGAACTAGTCAAAAAATATAACCTAGACGGCAATGTAATAGATGTTGGCACCGGTAGTGGATGTTTGGGGCTGACTATAGCCTTAGAAACAGACAGCGAAGTTACACTGTGTGACGTTAGTGACGCAGCACTGGAAATCGCCCAGAAAAATGCCGAGCAACTGGGCGTGAAAAGTGCGGTTTTCACGGCTAGCGATCTCTTGTCATCCACCAGTGAAAACTTTGACCTAATAGCCGCCAACCTGCCCTACGTTGACCGTGCCTGGCAGCGTTCCCCCGAGACAGACTTTGAACCCAGCCTGGCACTTTTCGCCGACGATAGCGGACGAGAGCTCATAAAAAAGCTCATAGACCAAGCACCAGAACATCTAAACCCTGATAGTCATCTGCTACTCGAAGCCGACCCGGAACAGCACCTAGATATAGTTCGCTATGCTACAGAGTTTGACCTAGTTGAAGCTGTTGATTACGCCATACTTCTAAAACTGCGCTAGCCCAAATACCCCTTACCCTTAAAGAATGAAGGCTCTGCCTTCCCGGCAGAGCCAAGGTAAGACCAATAATCAGTTAGCAGCCTGAATGAATTAAGGGGACGGGGTATTTGGGTATTCGCCCAGCACAACCTCAACCGTCGACTCCTTGCCATCCCGCATATAAGTAACAGATACTTTGTCGCCTGGCTGATGCGCCGAGATAGCACTCAGCAGAGGGTTTTTGGCATCGATACGTTTGCCATCTAGTTTCGTTATGATGTCGCCCTTTTTCAGGCCCGCTTTCTCGGCAGGACTGCCGGCGCTAATAGGTGAACCTTGCTGGCTAGTAACATAGGCTCCGTACTGTATAGACAGCTGATATTCCTTGGCAACTTCTGCCGTCACCGATATGTGCGACACGCCCAAGAAAGCACGTTTCAGCTGGCCGGTTTCTGTAACTGACTTTATTAGCCCTTTAGCATCGTTTATCGGGATGGCAAAACCGATGCCCTGAGCCTCTTGGTCGATGGCTGTGTTTATGCCAATGACCTCACCGTTCAAGTTGACTAGTGGGCCACCCGAGTTACCTGGGTTGATGGCTGCATCGGTCTGTAATAGGTTGGAAAGTTGCTCTGCCTCACCGCTAGCACCACCAGCCACTAGCGGCCTACCGAGACCAGAAATAATGCCTGACGTCACGCTAGTCTGATACTGACCCAGCGCGTTGCCGATAGCTATGACTTTTTCTCCAACCTCGACACTAGAGCTATCACCAATGGTGGCAGCACTAAGGTCCTTGCCGCCTTCTATTTTCAAAAACGCCAAGTCATTTGCCGGGTCAGCGCCAACAACTTTTACGTTCTCGTAGGTCGTACCATCGGCCAGGACTATCTTCACGTTATTTACACCCTCAACTACATGGCGATTCGTCAGCACGTAGCCATCCTTCGAAATGATGACGCCCGTCCCTGCACCCTCCTGAGTGTAAGTCTGGTAACCTAGCGCAGCTTGCGATTCCGTTACGATAGAGACCACGCTAGCGCTGACTTTTTCAGCAACATCGGCGACAACCTCACCCTCCTGAGAAACTATCTGACGCTTTTCGGTTATGGATGTTTCATCCTGCACTAAACCAGACTTTAGAGCCGACCAGGCACCCAAAAAACTCAGTACAAAGCAAAACAGGCCGAGAGCCATAACTCTGAGTGCAGAACTGTTTTGTTTTGGTGGTGATGTTGCCTTTGTAGTCTTAGATTTTTCTGATGTTTGTGATGACTTTTGTGCGGTATCTGCCACTTGTTATACCCCTTTTAATTACACCTACCATTATGCCATGGTTAGCTGAAAGATTCCTGAGACTAAAGCGCTGTAACGTCGAGTGAGCCGTTGAAAAACACCAAAAGCACGACGATAACACCGAGTGAGAATATTGTGGCCGAACGGGCGTCTTTGACTACTTTTTTGTTGTCGATATCGGTCGTGTGAAATGCCTCGTACCAGCGAATAGCCATGAAAGCCAGTAGCGCCGTTACTATGGCCACCTGAGGAATCATTAGCTGTTGGTCAGCGGCGACCGAACGATAGATAGAGTACGCGATAGTCCAGTGATGCGCCAGCCAGGCTAGCTCGGCGACTACAAAGCCCCACAGCAGACTCAGATATGCTCTCTCGTCCTCGCCACGAAATGCCGTTAGCGCATGGCGAGCCGATATGTACCCGATAACCCAGGCTAAAATGACCGCTAGAAAACTACTGTCGGTCACTATAGGGCGCAGTTCAAAGTTGTGCGCCAAGCTAAACAGTGCCGTCAGTGATACGAACTGAGCCACACCTGCCTGCCACAATATCCATTTTTGTACCGAATGCGGCTTTAGCACCAGTAGCCAACCAGCAAACAATACCGCCAGCATCGCCGCCACCCATGGAGTAGCCTCGGCAGTCACTAACATCAACGTCACAACACTGATACCAACCATAAAGTCGACGAAATTCGCCTGGACGTTAGCAAACCAGAAACGCGGACGTACGGCGACTACGCGCCATTTACTCAGGAGAACCAGTGAATATGCCAGCCATGGCAAGTCAACGCCCGGACTAACGAATACGAACAAAGCCGCAGCGTAGGCTATGTTCAACATTATGTAAACGACGTCGCTTAGGCGCGATCGACGGGCTGCGAATTTAATAAGCTCCATTTCCGACAATTATAACAAAGTCGGCATCAGACTGCACGCCGCCAGGCAGCACTGTTCCGGTCGGATTTGTCCCCAGAATATTTTTCAGTTTCGTTAGGCTCTGTGACTTTTTGCCGCCGCTCAGGTCGTACCAGACATACTCGCCGTACGCGCTATCACTAGGCGTGTCGCCGGTTGTGACATCGCTAAAGCCTGCTGCTTCTAGCTCGGCGGCTTTCTTGCCAGCAAAACCACCATAATCAGATCCGTTTAACACTTCTATGGTCGCTTCTTCGGTAGTCGACTGAGAGAAAGTCAGCTTTTTGCGGATAAACGACTGGACTTCGCTAAAGTCATAAACCCCAGCCACTGGTCGTACGATACTCTGTCCGGACATGTTACCCGTAGTCAGTACTGCTTTGCCCTCTTCGACTAGACTGGCGCGACGGATGCTACTCGATGGCATATCACCAGCCAGGCTGATGAGGGTCTTGACTTCACCGGCTGAAAAGTTAGTACGAACGTTGTTACCCAGAGCGTCCAGTATGCCGCTAACCGCAACCGGGTTAGCCAGTGTTCCAGCACTAGCCGCTTTGTCTTTTAGAGCCATGATGATCTTTTGCTGATACTGCTCGCGGTCAAAGTTTCCACCGCCGAGCCCATAACCACCGGCAGCGTTACGAGCACGCGCCAGTGCCAGCGCCTGGTCACCGTTCATGCGTGCTGGTCCGTTCGGCCATTTTACGTAGTGACACTGGTATTTACAGGCCCAGTCAAAGTTCCTATCTAGGATTCCTCGTGGGTCGTCGCTGTCGATCTCAACCGTGATGCCACCAACGGCGTTTACTGTGTCACGCACCACTGTGTAGTTGACGTGGGCGTAGTACTGTATGTCGACGTCAAAACTCTCACCGACGATGTCCATTAGTTTCTGAGCTCCTGCTGGCTCACCACCATTTTCGGCGCCACACTCATATGCAACGTTTATCTTGCCCTCATAGCCGCTCATACAGGCTTCACCGTATTTGACCCAGAGGTCACGAGGCACACTGACCATCGTGGCATTCTTTGACTTTTGATCAATCGAGATAAGCATGATAGAGTCCGTCAGGTCCGCGCCAGCGTCCGCGTGACTCGGGTCGTCCTCGGAAGTTCCGAACACCAGTATGTTGCTGCGTCCATATTCGTCTGTCTTTAGCGCCTGGCCCTGGCCTAGCAGGTCAAAAATATTGCCACTAAACAGTTTGCTAGAGGTCATGATGATTTTGATACCAAAATACGCGCCGACGATGAGCAGCAGTAGAACTATAGCCGTGATAACGCGGCGGCGAGTTATGCGAAAACGACGACGGCGTTTTTTCGGCTGAGGCTGATCGTCTATCGCTCGCAGGGACTCGCTAATTTCATTGGTCGGCAAGGTTTTTGCCGACGGCGTTGGCTGTTCTGCTACCGCAGGACGGCTAGCTACTGGGCGTGGCAACCTGCCTGCAGCGTTAGGGTTCAAAACAGGACGCGGCGTCTCGGCTGCACCATCACGCAAAAACTGACCAGGGACTGCTGGTTTTTGACGGTGATCAGGGCCACTTGCGACCGGGCGGTTACTGCGCCGGACGACAAACCCATCCATGCTTTGTCGTTTTCGTCTATTTTCCATAAAAAGATGAAGCTCCTACAACTATAACGGATTTTGACGCACAACGTAAGCGCATTTCGGTCTGTTTTTCACCCCTAGGAGCATGTATGCTAGTAGCAGTATGCAAACATTCTTTGAAAAACATCAGGGGCTTAAAGACGTCCTAGGTATCGTCGGCTTCATCTTGGCCGTTGTCATCGGTGCCGCTCTCATAAATCAGTTCCTATTTCGTAGCTTCAGCGTTTCCGGACCAAGCATGGAACCAACGCTCTACACTGGTGACCGCCTAATAGTTAACCGCATGCCGGTCAGCTGGGAACATATCCGCGGCAAAGATTATGTACCAGAGCGCGGTCAAGTTATCGTGTTCAAAAACCCACACTGGATGCCGGGCAGCCTAGACGAATTCATCGTCAAACGCGTTATCGCCTATCCTGGCGAACGTGTCACGCTCAGTGGCGGAGTTCTGAAAGTCTATAACGCCGAACATCCAAAAGGCTTTTTGGTTGACCAGGAACACCCAGGCCCAACTAGCCCGACCGATGGCGAAGTTGACATTACCGTACCTGAAAAAGAACTGTTCGTCGCCGGTGACCACCGTCAGGAAGGCTTCTCGCTCGACTCTCGCAATGGCCTAGGAACCATCCCTTACTACGACGTTATCGGACCAGTTGGTCTGCGGATATTCCCGTTCACCAACATGCGACTGTTCTAGCTGGAAACTTTATCCAGCTAGTTTGCTTTGTAGAGCCTCTAGCTCTTCGTCGCTCTTGTAGCTGATGATTATCTGTCCACCTTTGGCGGTGTTCTTCTGGACAACTGGTAGCGCCAGACGCTGTGCTAGTTGTTTAGTAAACGTCGTCTCTTCACGAGTATTTCGGATAGCGCTGGCCTGTCGTGCGCCTGACCTATCACCTTTTTTGTAGCCAACAACAAACTGCTCGGCCTTGCGAACGCTCCAACCTTCTTTGACAATCAGTTTTAGTAGATCACTCTGAGCACTAGAATCATCTAATGCCAGTATCTGCCTAGCGTGGCCTTCGGATATCTCACCGGCGACCAATGCTAGTTTTGCATCATCTGGCAGTTGCAGTAGACGTAGCATGTTACTAATAGTGCTGACAGCTTTGCCGCCGACACGCTGGCCGATTTCTTCGTAGGTTAGGCTGAACTGGGTGTGAAGCTTTAGATAAGCGGTAGCAGTTTCTAGCGCATTTAGGTCGCGGCGCTGCAAGTTTTCTATGAGCGCCAGCTCTAGTTTGTGCTGCTGCGACAGAGTGCGGACGATGACCGGTATTTTTTCCAGACCAGCTCTCTCGGCGGCGCGCCAACGTCGCTCACCGGCGACTATCTGAAAACCGCCACCTGCCGCAGGTGTCACGATAAGTGGCTGTACGATTCCATGCTCCCGAATCGACGCTGCTAGCTCGTCTAGTGCTTCTTCGTCAAAGTTTCGACGCGGCTGGTCGGGATTAGCCTGGATATCTGACCGTTTTACGTGGCGCAGGTCAGACGACTGTTCGCCACCAGCGGTTGGGTCAAACGACTCATCCAAAATGTCGGTTGGTATCAGCGACTCAAAGCCGCGGCCGAGGCCAGATGGTTTTGCCATTTATCCTACTCTCCCTAAAACTTCTTTTGCTAATGCTTTGTATGCGCGTGCGCCCTTGCTCCATTTGTCATACTGGCCAACAGGCTCGCCATGACTCGGGGCCTCAGCGATACGAACGTTACGCGGTATAGTCGACTCGAAAACTTTGCCTGGGAAATGCTTTTGGATCTCTGTTAGCACTTGGCGTGACAACATAGTACGGCTGTCCATCATGGTTACCAACACGCCGATCAACTCTAGTGTCGGGTTCATGCCCTTGCGCACCAGTTTCATGGTTTCCAACAGCTGCCCTAGTCCTTCCATAGCGTAGAATTCTGCCTGAACTGGCAACAGTACATACTGAGCAGCGATCAGACCGTTAACCGTCAGTAAACTGAGTGATGGCGGGCTGTCGATAAGTATAAAGTCATAGTCTTCGATACCCTGTAGGGCTATTTTTAGCCGCGAGAAACGCTTGTCTGCAGCAGCGAGCTCTACTTCGGTATTAGCCAGCTCTGGTGTCGCCGGTAGGACCCACAAGTTTTTCGTACCGGTCTGCTGAACGGCTTTATAAAACGGTGCGTTACCGAGTATTACGTCGCGTACCGTAAGTTCTAGTTTGTTTTTGTCGATCCCGAGACCCGACGTAGCGTTGCCCTGCGGGTCAAAGTCGACCAGCAGGACTTTTTTACCCTCACGGGCGAGGCAGTACGCCAAGTTGACAGTCGTCGTTGTTTTACCGACGCCGCCTTTTTGGTTTGTCACAGCAATGACCGTAGGTTGTGGCACCTGTTAGTTTCCCTCTCTGTTAGTGCTTACCATTATAGCACGCGTGAAAAGTCGTGAAAACTAAACCGGACAACAAAAAACCTCGCCGAGATGACGAGGTTTTTTAGAGTTATTTGCCGAAGCTGCCAATGGCGATACGGCTGTACTTCTGGCGGTGACCAGTTAGTTTGTGTACACGCTTCTTTGCTTTGAAACGGATAACACGCAGCTTCTCACCTTTGACTTCTGGCTCAACGACAGATGCTTTGACGGTTATACCCTTTACAGTTGGGTTGCCGACTTTGACATCTTTGCCATCGATGACCATCAGTGGTTCCAGCGAGAGCTCTTTTGTTCCTTCCGGGAGGAGGTCCACCAGGAGGGTCTCTTTTTCGGCAACAGTATACTGTTTTCCGCCGACGCGAACGACTGCTTTCATATAGATCCTTATTTCTTAAAGTTCAGTGACTGATTTTAACAGATGTAGCGCCCTATGTAAAGACTAGTTACTAGGGTTAGTTTGGGTAGGAGCCGGCGTAGTTGTTTTAGGCGTGGTCGCTTTTTCTGCCTCAGTCTGGTTCTTTATAACCTGCTGTAGCTTGGCGTTGTCATCCTGGGCATCGCGCAGCTGTTCTTGTGCCGCAGTTAGCTCTTTTTGGGCGCTGTCAGCTTCGGTCCATTTTACCCACAGCATAGCCATCAAAATACCGAAAAGTACGACGACTAGAGACCCTAGAATCCATTTGCCAATGCCTGTAGAGTGTTTCTTGACTGGCGTCTGAGCAACTGGGTTTGGTTTGGGTTCTGGTTTTACTACCGGCGGAACTGCGTTTACTGGATGAACTGGCTGCGACGGACTGGGCGGCGCGCTAGGAGTTTTCTGTTGCTGAGGGGGTCGTACGTCGTCCACGAAAAACGTGCTCCTAGTTTACTTATTAGCTTAAGTGTAGCAGAAGCACGTCGTCTAGAACTAGTTTTCGAAGTCTATGTTGTCCTGTGAGCTACCCAGGTCGGTTTCGACTTCGTTCCAGAACTTTATCAGATTGTCGCCGTCCGGGTTTTCGGTTAGCTCCCAGTCGTCATCAGGCTCAAAAGCACTGTTGGTCGCTTCGACTGGTACCGGGCTAAACCTAAGCGGATGTGACTCTTCTAGGTCTAGATGTGGTAGTAAATTTTGTAGGTTTTGATTTTTTTCTAACATAATTTTATGTTCTTTATATTAGCATAAGCGTGACAGTATGTCAATATGCTGCCCTACCATTTTGGTATTTATTTCCAGTTACGTTCTATCTCGTGAATTTTGTCGTGGTCGAGTCCGTAAAAGTGAGCTATTTCGTGCCACAGAGTATGTTTTATTTGTTTGTAGAAACTAGTTTCATCATGAGTCACGGCGCGCAGCGGGTTTTTGAACAAAGTTATTTTGTCAGGCAGCACCAGATTGTAGCCGGCACCGCGTTTTGTCAGCGGAATTCCCTCATAAAGCCCCAGCAGCAGACTGTCCCCGCGCATATGTAGTTTCGCTGCTTGGTGCTCATTGGGGTCGTCTTCGTAGGTTATGACGACATTGTCTAGGTGGGTTATGTATTGCTCGGGCATCTCGTCAATAGCTCTAGAAATAAGCCTGGCAAAGTCTTCGTCAGATATGTTGTGCATTTGCCTTTAGTATAGCCTAACCCCAAGCAAACGCCGCATGGCCAAAGTGACCATAACGGGCGGTTGGCTCGTAGATCGGTCGCTGCAGATCGAGCGTCTTTATGATGCCAAGAGGACTCAGATCATAGCCAGTGACAACTTCTTGTTTGCCATCGATGGTCACAGTAGCCTCTAGCGGCTGGTCGTAGCCTATCGCGTAGGCCAGATGACAAAATACCTCCGAGGCACCGCGTTTTTTCAGATAATCAACGGCTATTTTACGCGCCATGTAGGCCGCAGAACGATCAACTTTACTCGGATCTTTGCCGCTAAAACAACCGCCACCTATAGGCACGCTGGGGCCATAGTTATCGACGACCAGTTTTCGTCCGGTTAGACCAGCGTCAGCTTCGAAACCGCCCTGGCCCCAGTCGCCGGCTGGATTTATATGAAACTGGATGCCGTCTGACAGCTTGGCTAACGGTTCGCGCCGCAGCCAATGTTTGACACGGGCCAGTAGTTCCGCTTGCGGAGCATGTTGAAAACTGGCTACAACCGAAACTACGTGACCGTTTTTCAGAGTTACCTGGGTTTTTCCGTCAAACGGCCATTTTTTGTATAGGTACTCGTTCAAGTGACGTGACAAAACAACCTCTAACGGCAGTAGTTGCGGCGTCTCGCTGGTCGCATAACCAACCATTACACCCTGGTCGCCTGCTCCACCGGTATCAACACCGGCGGCTATTTCACGACTTTGTTTGACTAGGTGAACGGTCAAACCGACATCACCTGCAAGACGTTTCACTATCGGCGCAATTTCCGGATGTGAAGTGCTAGTGACTTCGCCAGTTATAAAAACTTTGCCATGACCGCCAACGGTTTCGACGGCAACGCGCGCATCTGGGTCGCTCGTCAGATAGGCATCTAAAATAGCGTCCGATATCTGGTCGCATAGTTTGTCCGGGTGGTTAGGTGACACACTCTCGGCGGTTTT
>CBRAFJ010000017.1:0-12907 GCA_967755195.1 uncultured bacterium
GGACGCAGTGCTACAGAAAAAAGACGGCACAGTTATACAGGCGGAGGTTGGTGTGGCTGACAAAGCTATAAAAGTGACGTTCGCCGAGCTGTCACGCTCTACCGAATACACTCTGACCCTAAAAAACGTTGTCGCTATTGACGGCTCAACATTGCTGGATAAAGCCTATGTATTGCCATTTGCTATGTCGGGCGGTCCGCGGGTAACAGGGGTAAACATCGGGCGGTCTGGTGTATCTGTCGGTACGACAGTCGTGGTTTCGTTTGACCAAAACTTGTCGCCGTCGCAAGACGTAACTCCACTTGTAAAAGTGGCAGGCGGAGTGGCGCTGGTTGCAAAACAGGGCAACCAGTTACGATTCTCAACCTCTGGCGTGCCACGCTGTGGGGACTTTTCTGTTGCCGTAGGCAAGGGTATCCAGAGTGAACAGGGAGTAACCGGTGACAGTGCTTGGAGCTATGGGTCGCGGACACTATGTCAGCAGATAGGCAGTATCGGCTCTTCCGTTCAGGGTCGGTCGATAACTTCTTATCGTTTTGGCAGTGGTCCGAACACTATACTGTTCGTTGGCCTGACCCATGGCAACGAGCGCGGGACTTATAGTTTGCTCAGCGAATGGGTAGATGAACTGGAGGCCAAGGCGCGCCAGATACCAGCCGACAAGTCGGTTATCGTCATACCAGCTCTAAACAGAGATGGTCTGGCGTCAGGCAATCGGCGCAATGCTAGAAACGTCGACCTGAACCGCAATTTTCCCACTAATGATTGGAAAGCTGACGTAACCATGCCGGGCGGCGAGATGGTCGCTGGAGGCGGTGGCTCTAGCCCGCTTTCCGAGCCAGAATCGAGTGCATTGGCGTCATTTACAGTTGCGCAGTCACCACGTTTGGTGCTGACTTATCACAGCATAGGTAGTCTAGTGACGCCAAACGAGGCCGGCGTCTCGGGTAGTTATGCCGGAATTTATTCTCAGTACAGTGGTTACTATGTGTCGCCCAAGTCAGCAGCCGGCAGCACCTTCGAGTACGATACGACGGGAGCCTACGAGGACTGGTTATATGAAAAGCCGGGCATCTCGGCACTACTGGTTGAACTAGGCAGTCATACGTCATCTAGTTCGGGTCGCAATATGCCGGCCATGTGGGCAATGCTGAGGTAAATTACCAGCGTGAGGTCAGTTTTTAGTGACAATATCTCGCCACGGCCCATCTGGAACGTCGGTTTCGCTTACAAATTGCCAGGTTACATTGTCGCGCCCGTTAACTTGCAGTAGAGCTGCAGTAGCTGGTGAGAGATCCAGACCCGCTTCAGGTGCTGCGTGTTTTTTGCTGCCAAACACGTAATCAAAATCGTCCTCACCGAAAGGTCCGACGTCTTCCCACTGGGCATAGGCGGTGATACCGTCGTGGGTTATCTTTATCCATCGGTTTTTGAGGATTGATTGCCCTTGGTTTTTTTGCGCTGTGTCATACCATGGGATATCTTTCGCACTTTCTTTTCTAGCACCGTTTTCATCGAGATCATTGTATGGCAGGGCAAAGTAAAACGGATTTTCCCCAGGCGTAAAACCGCACGGAAGATGGCCGCAGCGATTGCTCTGATCATCCACGCCGCCATAGGCGCTCACCCAATCTTCGATCCAGGCAGAGGAGCGATTGTGAATAAATTTGTTAGACGGATCGGCGGATTCGCCAACCCAAAATATAGTCGCCGTTATGTCGCGGTGTACCGGGTAGGCCTTGGACTCAGGGCCTGTTTCGGAGCCCTGGTTATAGTTTGTAGGGCTATCTGCTTGTAAATAAAAGTTTGCTGCGACAACGGCGGTCAGCCCAAGTCCTGCTGCCACGAGAGCGGAAGCATAAAGACGTTTTTTCTCGGGCCTAACCATCTCCATGTGTTAATTATACTCCCGCTTAGGAGTAAGATAAAAAGAGGTAAGGTAAGCGCCAAACGCAGAAGGTAAGTGAGGTTACCGGGGTGAAGAGGGCAGGAAAGCAAGAATTACCTATCTTTTTCGACGTTACCGGCAAGCGCTGGAATCGCCTCAGATTTTGGACTGTCAGTATTTTTGCGATTTTCCTCGGGATCGTTCTGTGGGAGAGTTACCGCGTGAGTGGTGCGGAGGATTTTCAGCGTATTCCAGACGCGAGCATAGATGCATACACGCTTGCTGACGAGATATCTCGTAGAAATACACCAGTGATCGGCGATGGTCCGCTAGTGCGCGTCGTCAAAGTTACCGAGTCTACCGTCAAAGATTTATACCGAAATACGCCAGCTCGACAGCTGTCGCCGAACGACCAAGAGATCGTGGGGCGGCACCAGTATGCTATAGAGCGCTACGGTAACACGACGGCTGGTCATCGCTTAGTGTTGACGTTCGACGACGGGCCGGATCCTGTGTATACGAAACAGCTCCTCGATGTGTTATCCAAAGAAGCGGTGCCTGCCACCTTTTTTGTAGTGGGCAAAGACGTCGTCCGGCATCCTGATATTGTGAAACGGATAGTGAGGGAGGGTCACGGCCTCGCGAATCATTCCTTTACCCATGCGGACCTAGAGGTAGTGCCGGAATTGGTTGCCGAGCAGGAAATAAATCTGACGCGCCGAGCTATCCGCGCCGTTAGCGGGTATGACACGACATTTATGAGGCCTCCCTACGTTGGTTCGGGCGACCAACCCCTTCGCAATAGCTTGCATGGCATACTTCAGGCTCAGCGTCTGGGGCAAACAGTTGCGTTGTATGACTATAACACCGACGACTGGCAGCATCGTCCCGGAAATCCGATACACGAGATGCCGCCATTTGACGGGCGTGACAGGGTGTTGTTACTACATGACGGCGGTGGTGATAGGTCGGAAACGATTGTCTATGTAAAGTCTCTCATAGCTACCGCTAGGCAGCACGGATACAGCTTTGTGGCTATGCACTCGCTGTACCCCAATGAGACTTCTTATTTTCAACCCACTACTTCGCAACCGGAGGATTATGTAACAGTTGGGACATACGAAGCAGTTACAGTGTGGCCACTTCGGATAACATGGGTGTTTTTTATACTAACGTCGCTGTTTATCATAGGCGGGCTAGTGGTGTATAGCATACTGGCCATTATCGAGAATAGGCGAACCGAGCAGTATGCGCCTGTAGAAAAGAGGAGTGAGTTTCGCCCGGCCGTGGCGGTGGTCGTTCCGGCCTATAACGAAGAAAAAGTGCTAAAGAACTGCGTGGTTGGATTGCTGAAATCGACATATCCAAACCTGAGAATTTGCATTGTTGATGATGGGTCGACTGATAAAACCTGGCGTATTGCCCAGCGCCTGGCGGCTAAATATCGCGAAGTCAAAGCGTATCACCAAGAGAACGCCGGCAAGGCTGCGGCTATTAACGCAGCGATCAAACATACGTGGAGTCCGGTGATTATCAGTATCGATGCAGATACGGTGTTTCTGCCCGATACCATCAACAGGTTGGTCCGTCATTTCAAGGATCCTCAGGTAGGGGCAGTGGCTGGCATGGTGCGGATAGGTAATCTCTCAAATCTCCTTACTCGCTGCCAAGCGTTGGAATATTCCACCAGTATTTGCCTTGAGCGTACGGCCCAGGCCTACCTAAACGCCATAACGGTCGTACCGGGTGCATGCGGTGCCTGGCGCCGAGAAGCGATAGTAAAAGCCGGTCGCTACTCTTCGGAAACGCTTGCCGAGGACTGTGATATGACTATCGGTGTGCACACGGCGGGGTACAAGGTAATACAGGACAACACGGCGATCTCGTATACGGAAGTGCCCATCAGCCTTAGGAGTTTTGCGAGGCAGCGTTTTAGGTGGGCTTTCGGCAACATACAGGTGTACTGGAAATACCGCCACCTCCTGTTTAGCCGAAAGCGGGACTGGCTCAACAGCTTGGTTTTGCCACTAGCTATAACTTCTATACTCGGCCCAGTGCTTTTCCTGCCACTGCTTGGGGTTATCGCCATGCAGAATATTTTTAGCGGCCAGTACCATATACTGCTACTTTTCATGTGTGTGGCGCTTTCGTTTCAGCTAATACGTGCGTTTATAGCACTACTACTCGGGCGGGATCGTTTAGCGTATCTGTGGGTTGTGCCGATAGCTTGGCTTTTGTACGGGCCTTTGCAGGTGTACCTGATCTACGGTACCTTGCTCAAGGCAGCCCAGGGTAGTGCTGTTGGCTGGAACAAACTCGCTCGTGTCGGCGGGGTTATTCTCCAGCCTGCAGTTGTATCTGTTAGACACGGGGTCAGGAAGGTTTAGTATTTAGAACCTTATAAAGCGATCGGTGATTTCCGGTAGGTCACCAACACTAATAACGACAGGCGATTTTTCTAGGGCCGAGTCGAGCTCGCTGTCGCCGAGCTGGCTACTTTCATTAGATAGCTCTTCTAACCTGCTAGCAGCACTATAAATTGCCGCGTCTATCGGCGGGGATAGGCTACTGGCTAACTCTCTAAAACCGCTTGCCACTTTATGGTGCAGGGTAACTGTACGCTGTGTTATACCTTCTAGGCCGCGCGGTGGCGTTAGTTTGGCTAGCTCGGTGGCTTGCTTATCTAGCCGCGATGCTATCTGTTCGAGTTCAGAGCTGCGGCCGGCTAGAATATTGAGGTCAGTCAGGGAATTAAAGGAGGAAAGCTCTGTATCGAGCTGCTGACGAGTTGCATAGTAAGATGTCAAAAAAGTAAGCAACTCACTGTATTCGTCGAGCACTTCGTTCGTCTGGCCTACTGCGGCTTCGCTCAGTCGCTTGAGCTCCATGCTCTTGCTATAGTTTGTCGAAATGAAGCCATAAGGCCTGGTTGGAAGGTCAAGGGAGGCTTGTTTGAAGCTATCTAGGTTGGCACGGAGTCCCCGAACTTCATCTGTTAGCGTCTGAATATCCTTGGTGCGGTTTTCGAATGAGGGGTTGGGCGGTTCTAGAAGTAGCTTTTCTGAAATAGATGAGACGCGGTGGTAGTGTTTGTCCAGATCAGATATCTCTCTTTTCATACTAGAGACGTACTGCTTCCCATCTGGCTCAAGGATTGCCTCGTGGTAGTATACGGTCGCTCCGATGATAGCCACTACCGGTAATGAGATGAATAACCATTTCACTTCCATTCACCCCCCGTTTCTATCCGTATTTTACCACTGACATAAGAAAAACGACCAATCTCGCAGATGTGGTCGTTTTGTCTGTTACGAGACAGGTCTCGCAGGTGCCTAGAACCATGATATAGCACAGTATGAATATACGCAACGGTTTTATAAACATATAAAATGCTTCTGTAAATATTGACAAAAAGCATAAGCTATGCTAATATAGTAAACATACACATCTCATGTGTGATATAAGGTAATTGGGAAACAGGGGTAGGCTAGTGGATTTCTCGCAGATCCGCTACTGATTCTGTTGCTCTATAACAAGGAGATATACCTAAATGGCAGGTACTAAAGCAGGTGGCCAGAAGGCTGCTCAGACTAACAAAGTTCGTCACGGTAGTGACTTTTACGCAAAAATTGGTGCCAAAGGTGGCAAAAACGGTAACACTGGTGGTTTCGCTGCCAACCGTGATCTTGCGCGCCTAGCTGGTGCCAAAGGTGGCCGTATAAGCCGCCGCGGTAAAGCCGTTACGCAGACAGCTAAAAAAATCGACATCGTACTTTAGTAACGTTTCGATATAACTAAAAACCTCCCGTAACAGGGAGGTTTTTAGTTTGCTAAACTGTATCGCCGTAGGCCGCAGCGTCTAGCGTCGTTGACGCGCCAGGCGTGCGAGCAGCTCAGGCAGCGATAGTGACTCTCGGCAGATTGAACACCGGTCATCGAACATGACGGACAGCTGCTGCGCGCATGCAGCCAGTCACGGTAGGTGTCTAGCATATCCTCGACGTCATCTTCACTAGTCGTTATGCCGTAGCGTGGTGCCAAAACCTCCTTGGCATGTAACCAGGCATCACGCTCCATCTTTAGCAAATCTATGTCACGAGTAAAAAATGTGTGCGACAGGCAAGCGTGTGCGACTTCGTGTAGTAAAGTCAGCGCGTCAAATGGTGTACGGATGTCGGTCAGGCAGATAGTGCGCGAGTTCGGATTCCAGCGAAAATCATCACTGGGTTCAAAATGGAACTCTGGGAAGTCGTGGCGTAGCCTATCGGCCAGAGAGCTTGTCTTTGCCATAGTAGTAACATCCATAAATAACTGCTTCTTCGGGGTGGGCCGCCTGACGAATCTCAGGTAGGTCTATGTGTGATGGCAACTCTTCTGCCAGGACTTTTCGTAGCGTCGGGTAATACTGTTCAAAATACGTGCCCATACTGCCACCGATAACTATGACGTCTGGCTGCAAGACAGGTATTAATGCCAGAAAGCCACGGCTTATTTTGTCGGCGATCTGATTCCAGACGGCACGAGATTTGATATCGCGGGCGTATTTACCGTAGGCTCTGTAGATGGCTTTGCCGCTAGCGAAACTCTCCCATGTCCTGACGCGACCGTCGTATTCGACCAAGCTGTGACCGCCCTCAGACGCAGCTAGGCCCGGGGCGATATTACCATCCAAGATAATGCCGGTACCGATGCCGGTGCTAATGGTGACATATAGACAGCTGGCCGGTACTTTTTTGAGTGACCGGGCTTCTGCTAGACCGGCTAGGTTGGCGTCGTTTTCTACCCAGACAGGGCAACTAAAAGCTGCTTTTAGTGGTGAGGCGATGTCGAAATCTTCCCATGGCAGGTTACTGCCACCCCAGGCAACCTCGTTGCGGCGAATAACGCCAGGTGCACCGACAACTATGGCGTCGATCGGTTTGCCCGCGTAGTGTTCGTGTATCTGCTCGACGAGCGTGGCAATATACTCGCCAGAGTCTTTTGGCGTTGGGTAACGAAAACTCTCACCAGGTTTGCCGTTACTGGCAAATCCGGTTATCAGTGTCTTTGTCCCTCCGGTGTCGACGGCTATCAACATAACTGTAACTTAGTGTAGCAAACCCGACGGCCAGTAGTGTAGTTTGCTTATGCTGGCAAAGTTGGTATACTAGAGTAAATAACAGAGGTAGTTCTATGAGTAATAAGCAGAGCGGTGGGGTCGTCAGTTTTATCATCGTTGCTATAGCCCTGGCAGGCTTACTTGCTAGTGGTCTCTACTACAGTAAACATCAGGCGAGAGTCGCTCGTGAAAGCGATACCTCACAACCTCAGGTTAATACTCCAGCGGAGGCGCCAGCCAAAAACGAGCAAAAGCCAGAAGACAAAAAGGAGGACAAGCCCGTTGCAACTGCACCGACTCAGCAACAGAACAACCAGACTCAGCCAAAGCCGCAGAACAACACCCCTAGTGACACGGCAAAGCCTAAGCCCGAAGCCAAGCCCGACAGCGGTTCAAGTCGCCAAGAAGCACCAAAAACAACTCCGACAACCGGTCCTAGCTCACTTGCCAACACCGGCCCTAGTGAACTGCCAGAAACCGGTCCCGCCGGCACATTAGCTAGTATTTTGGCGCTAGCCGGGCTGACATTTGTAGGCTACAGGCTCAGCCAATCGCACCGCAATTTGCGACGTTCTGCACTCAAGCAGTAGGCGGCCGTACAGCCTTTTGCATTATCTGTTCATCAGAGGTATAATGGATGTAATTCTTTCAGGGTTTTTTGGCGTGCTAACAAGCTCGTTTAATGCCTCGAGAGAAAATACATTTTGAAAGGGGTTTTAAAAAAACCTATGGCAACAGCCAAAAACATTACGATGGAAGAACTGCTCGCGAGCGAGAAAGTTGGCCATCTTACTCAGGGTGAAGTCGTCGACGGTGTGATAATGAGCGTGCGCAAGCACGAAGTTCTGATCGACCTCGGCCCACTCGGTGTCGGATTTGTTCCGCGCCGCGAAATCGGCTTCGGACAAAAACTAGAAGAAGGGGCAGAAGTCACTGCTAGTGTCGTTGACACCGAGCTCGACAACGGTTACAGCCTGCTAAGCCTACGCAAAGCTGCCAAGGATCGCGGTTGGGACGAAGTTCAGCGTCAGGTTGACGAAGGTGACATCATCGAGGTTACTGCGTACGACGCAAACCGCGGTGGTCTACTGATCGAACTGGAAGGTGTCCGTGGATTCCTACCTGTATCTCAGCTTTCTGCAGAACACTACCCACGTGTTGGCAGTAGTGACAAGGACGAGATCCTTCAGCGTCTTAACGCACTGGTTGGCAAGGCTATCAAAGTCCGCATCCTGGATGCAGACCGCAAAGCTAACAAGCTGATCTTTAGCGAAAAAGAAGCTATCAAAGAAGGCTTAGCTGGTCGTCTAGAACAACTAAAGGTCGGTGACACTGTAAAGGGTGTCGTTACCGGTGTTGTAGACTACGGTGCATTCGTTAACGTCGAAGGTATCGAAGGTTTAGTTCACATTTCTGAGATTTCTTGGGAACGTGTCAACAACCCAGCTGACTACCTAAAGGTTGGCCAGATTATCGAAGCTAAGATCATTAGCATCGACAAAGACCGCCTGAGCCTCAGCCTCAAACAACTCCAGGAAGATCCTTGGATGAAAGAGGTTGACGAGTTCAAGAAGGGTGCCAGTGTCGAAGGTACGGTTACTCGTATTACGCCATTTGGTGCATTTGTCCAGATCAGCCCAGCTGTCGAAGCTCTAGTCCACGTCAGTGAACTGGGCGAAGGCGAAGGCGCTGACCCTGAAAAGGTTTTCAAGCTCAACGAGCGAAAGACCTTCAAGGTGCTGGAAGTCGACAAGGAAAATCGCAAGATTAGCTTGTCGCTCAAAAAATAACCGTCTAACGGTTGAGGGTGGATGAGTCCGCTCGTCCACCCAACTACCGCTAAACCATTAAGAAAAGGAGCCTCACGTGGCAGAAAAAGTCCTACAAGTTGCCGAAACCATTACCGTTGGTGAGCTGGCTGAAAAACTAGACCTGCCAGTGACTAAGCTGGTTGGCGAGCTGTTCAAAAACGGCATCGCTGCCACTGTAAATCAGCGTATAGACATCGAAACTGCGCAGATTATCGTTGACGAGCTAGGCCTAGACGTCGAGCTACAACAGCGTAGTGCTGCAGCCGAAACCGCCGAAAAACAGGCTAGGGAGCTAGGTGAAAGTGCTGCTGAACGCCCACCTATCGTTGCAGTCATGGGTCATGTCGACCACGGTAAAACCAGTCTGCTGGATGCCATGTTGGACACAAAAGTAGTCGAAGGTGAAGCTGGTGGTATTACCCAGCATATCTCGGCCTACCAGACGATCCGTAAAAACCGCGCCATAACTCTACTAGACACCCCTGGCCACGAAGCATTTTCAGCTCTTCGTCAGCATGGTGCAGCTCTGACCGACGTTGTTATTATCGTTGTAGCAGCCGACGACGGTGTGAAACCTCAGACTGTTGAAGCCATTAAATTTGCCCGCTCAGCTAACGCCAAAATGGTTGTTGCCATCAACAAAATGGACAAAGAAACTGCTAACCCAGGCCTCGTAAAAGGTCAGTTGGCCGAACACCAGGTCGTGTCTGACGACAAAACTTGGGGTGGCGATGTACCGATGGTCGAAGTTAGTGCCAAAACTGGCCAAGGCCTCGACGAACTTCTGGACACAGTTCTGCTGGTTGCCGACCTAGAGGACCTAAAAGCTGATATCGACGTTCCAGCTGAAGGTCTAGTTATCGAGTCTCACATGGAAGTTGGTAAAGGTCCGGTTGTGAGCGTTCTAGTGCAGCACGGAGAACTAAAAGTCGGCCAGTTCGTCGTTTCCGGTGGTACTTATGCCAAAGTCCGAACCCAGCTAGATTACGCCAATCGACCACTGAGCGTCGCTGGTCCATCTACGCCTTCTACCATCACCGGTTTCAAGGAAGTGCCGAGTTTTGGTGACCAGTTCATGGTCGTAAAGAATGAAAAAGCTGCTCGTAGCGAAGTCGCAAAAAACCGCCTGAACGCTGAACGTGACCGAGTCAGCACCAGCGTAACTGGCACTGATCTTTTGCGCATGATGAACAAACAGGCCGAGTCTCAGGACGTAAACATCATCGTCAAAGCCGACGTACAGGGTTCACTAACCTCTGTTACAGACAGCCTGAAACTGCTAGAAAACGACGAACTAGCTGTTCGCATACTTAGCTCTGGCGTTGGTAGCATTTCCGAAAACGACGTCCGTTTGGCAGCAGGATCTGGCGCAGTTATCTACGGCTTCAACATCCAGCTACCGCCGGCAGTTAAACGCCTGGCGGCTCGTGACAAAGTTAGCATCCGAATATTCCGCGTCATTTACGAACTACTCGACGACGTTCGTGTCCTCATGGAAGACATGCTCTCGCCTGAGGTAGTAGAGTCTGAAATAGGTGAACTAAAAGTCCTAGGCGTTTTCCGTACTACTCGTGACGAAGTTATCTGTGGTGGTGAAGTGTTAAAGGGCAAGGTAGCGCCAAAACTTCTAGCCCGACTAGTTCGCGACAAGCAACCAGTTGCTGAAGTCGAAGTTATGAAAGTCCAGCGCCAACAGCAAGAAGCCAAAGAAGTTTTCGAAGGTGAACAATGTGGTCTAGAGCTAAAGACTAACGGCAAGCTGCTAGTCGAAGAAGGTGACCGACTACAGTTCTTTACGCGCGAACTTAAAAAGCGCACCCTGGCTTAGTCCTAAGTAAAAATGCATTAAAAAGACCACACTTTCGGGTGTGGTTTTGCTTTGTCGTATAAAAAAGTGTTGCTCCCGCTGGAGCGTGTAATGGCTGGCTTGCCAAACACGCTCCACGCGGGGAACATCACATCAGGGCGCCGGCGGCGTCTCGCTAGGCTGGTTGCTCGGGCGTGGCTTTCGCCAGCCCTTAGCCAAGTCGCGAATATCTTCACGCTTGGACCACAGCCAGATGACGGCAAGTACCATTGCGGCGCTGACAAAGGCGCTGATAAGCCATTCGGGCACTTCGCTCACGTTGAACTCCGGGATAATACGCATCCCGGCAAGGGCCACGGGGATCCACACGAGTGCAAACCAGAACCATTTGCCGTTGTTCTCCTTGCTGACCGACATGCCGACAACGAAGAGGCCGAGGGCGACGATAGTCAGGAGCGCGGTACCCCAGGTGGGATACCAGGAGGCATTCAGCTCTCGTCCGACGATGAAGGCGATGCCAATGGCTGCTACGCCAGTGGCTCCTCCGGACTTTTGGGCGGACGCCACCCAGAAAGCGGCGCCAACCATGATCGCTGCGACCAAAATAGCAACAAGCATTGTAGTTTCCTAACTGTTAGAACGGAAATGAGCCACCTAACCGTTGAGGTTGGGCAACTTGATCTTCTTGGCTTTGTCCTTGACTGTGGTAGTCGCGTTACGAACGCGGCTGGGTCGCTTGACGGCCGGGAGCGTCTGAGTGCTCGTCGGCTCGGAGGTGATGTCGTCGTCCTGAGTCATGATGGACTTGGGCTGAGACTTCATCTTGCGCGGTTTGTCGAGAAGCTTGCCCCTGCGATCGAACCACTGGGGTAGTTCGTGTCGTACCCAGTCGTACCACTGCTCGGCGCTGATCTTCCAGGCGTCGCGGTCAGCGGTGAGACCGGAGATTTGCTCGCGCAACTCACTTTCGGTAGCCTCCAGGTCCGCGATTTTCTCCTGAGCTGCGGACAGCTCGGCTTGGGCGTCCCGCTTGTTGTCGCGGGCGTTATCGTAGGCTCCTGCCTTACGCTTGAGCTCATTGAGCTTATCGAGGTCGATTTCGACCATTTCCATTTCTCTCCGCCTCCTGGCGTAGTAGGGAGTGCGTCTGATGTGATGTCAATGTTCACCCCGCCGGGTTAAAAATAACACCATGCGACGCTAACCGCTATATGATACAACTAAACACTATAAATGTCAATATACAACAGGGGTGACAAATATTGACGAACATGGTCACATATACTACGATTGTGTAAAGGTATAAGAAAAATAAACAAAATATAAAAGAGCGATCACGATTATGAGCGAATCAGAAACATCACCCGATATCAACGCACCTCGTGGGTCAGAGAAGATCCCTGACGATAATTCGAAGCTGAATAAACATAGCCATTCTATCGATATAGATGCCGATGATGACCCTGACATGGTTGGTAGACTGGATCGAGCAGAAATTGACGCCGATGACGATCCTGATTTGCTGAGTCAACAAGTCAATGTGGATATTGATCCAGATGACGACCCAGATCTAGTAGGTAAACGACACAGCTCAGACATAGATCCTGATGATGATCCGGATATGCAGTACATGGATAGCCACGAAGTATCCTCCGATGACACAAGTAGCGACAAATTGTCTGCACGACAGCGCTTGATTAATATGGGTGATCGATTGCGTGGAATGCTGGACAATGGAGACGACGAGCCATCAGCTGATGACCTAGAACGGACTGCCGACGAGCTCAAAGAGGCGGCGCAGCAAAAGCGTCTAGAGGAAGAGGCTTACCGCGCAACCGAAGAAGAGGTGTCTCACGAAGAAGAGCTAATGGGCAATTCTGGTGAAAAGTTTGTCAAACTGACAGCCGAGCGGACAAGGCATTTGTTCGAACGCAGCAAAACTAGAGAACAGATAAATAATGCCAAAGAAGAAGCTAGTGATGCTCTGGCAGCGATTGCCACTTCCATGTACCTGGAGCTCAGCGACGCTGGTGTTCCAGAAGATGAGATAGTTCGTCAGATAGACGAGTTTGTGGCTGGGCAGGCTGATGAGATGGCAAACCAGATGGAAGCCGAGTACAAGGCTGAGTACGACAATGCTAGTCCGGTCATGAAGAGACTATATGACAAATGGTCTCTCTGGGGTGAGCAAGGAATGAAAGGCAAGATAAAGAAGGCGGCTGTCTTGGCGCCTGGCCTAATAGCTATAGGTGCGGCTGGAAGTGTTGCTGGAGGCGCAGTATTGGGAGGTGCCGCAGGTGTAG